>JAEYUG010000078.1 GCA_023432805.1 Bacteroidota bacterium
ACGGGGTATCTGATCGTGTTCGATGCCGCACGCGCTCCGGAGCGGGATGTGTGGAGGCGGTACGTATGAGAGACAGGACGGTGGATGCGCCGGTCCACCGAGCACCCACGGAGCGATCGTCAGGGACGGACGAGGGCGTCCGTCCTCCCACGACGGACGAGGGCGTCCGTCCTCCCACGACGGACGAGGGCGTCCGTCCTCCCACGCATATCCTCCTGTTCTGTCAGTATTTCCCGCCGGAGATGGGGGCGCCCGCCGCACGCGCGTATGAATTCGCCCGGCGATGGGTGCGCATGGGCCACCGCGTCACCGTCGTGTGCGGCATCCCGAACCATCCCACCGGCGTCGTCTACGACGGCTATGAAAGGCGCCTGCTCCACACCGAACGCATCGAGGGCATCGACGTCGTGCGCACCTGGGTGTACGTCACCCCGAACGCCGGCGTTCTGCGCCGCAGTATCAACTACATCTCCTACGCCGTCTCCGCCCTCGCTGCCGCCCAGTGCGCGCGCGATGCACACATCTGCATCGCCACCTCGCCCCAGTTTCTCGCCGGCGTCGCCGGCGCCCTCTTCGCCCGCGCCGCGCGCATCCCCTTCCTCCTCGAGGTGCGCGACCTCTGGCCCGACTCCATCAAGGCCGTCGAAGCCACCGGCAGCCGCCTCCTGCTCGGCATCCTCCAGCGCATCGAACGCGCACTCTACCACGCGGCCCGCCGCATCGTCGTCGTGAGTCCCGCCTTCCGCAGCCACATCGCCGCCACCGGCATCGATCCCGAACGCATCGACCTCATCACCAACGGCATCGATACCACACTCGCGGTGCGCGGACCCCGCCCCCGCACGCACTTCACCGGCGACCTCGCCTCTGCGTTCATCGTGCTGTACGCCGGCACCCACGGCATGGCCCATGCCCTCGACACGCTCGTGGATGCCGCACGCCTGCTCGCCGACGATCCCGCCATCCGCTTCGTGTTCGTGGGGGAAGGCGCCGACAAGCGCCGCGTGCAGCAGTACGCCGCAGACTGTGCGAACGTGACCTTCATCGATCGGAAGCCCCGCTCGGTCATCGCCGAGATGATCGCCGAAGCAGATGCCTGCGTCGTGCCTCTCAAACGCACCCCGCTCTTCCGCACCGTGATCCCCTCGAAGATGTTCGAGATCATGGGCGCCGCCCGCCCGATCATCCTCGGCGTCGAGGGCACGGCCCGCGACCTGCTCGACGAGGCGGATGCCGGCATCGCCGTCGAACCGCAGAACGCCGCCGCACTTGCCGAGGCGATCCGCAAGCTGCGCGACGACCCGGCGCTCCGGGACCGGTACGGAGACAATGGCTTTCGCCATGTACGGGAAATGTATGATCTTGACACACTCGCACTCCGTTATCTCGACATCATCCGCGACGTCGTCGAAAGGCCCACCATCCCATGATCATTGTACTCCGGCAGACTGGACTCCACATCGCCTCGGCGCTGCTGTGCGCCTGCACGCTCGTCGCTCCACATGCCGGCTCCCTTCATGCACAGGGCACAAGAAGCCAGGGTCTCGCGCCCGCTGGCGCGGCCTCCCGACACACCACGCCCCCCCGCATCACGTCCCGACGCGTCCTTCCCGTCGAGCGCAATGACCCCGGTCCAGCAGGCTGGACCGACAGCAGCGTCGTCGTCGACGCACTCGCACGCGCGCGCGATGCAGCCTCACCCGCAGCCTTCGACAACTGGTACACACCGCAGAGCGAGATGCTGCGCATCACCACCCGCGAGCGCGGCATCCATCGCATCACGCGCGGAGACCTCGAACGTGCCGGGTACGACGTCGCCGCCCTCGATCCCCGCCGCTTCCAACTGTGGAACCGCGGCGTCGAACAACCGCTGCTGATCGTCGGCGAAGACGACGGCCGGCTGGATCCTGGCGACACGATCATCTTCTTCGCCGAGCGTCTCGCGGGCGAGGGCACGTACTTCCACACCTGGGCCGACGAAAACGTCTCCTTCCTCGGCATGGACGCGACCGATCCCCTGCGCTACACACCGCGTCCGGCCGCACCCTCCGGCGCCCCCGAACTCGCGTCCATCCATCGCACCCTGCACATGGAGCGCGACAGCGTCTACCATCTCGGTGACCACCAGTATTCGGACATGACCGATACCGAACTGGTGCCGGGTGAGGGATGGATCTGGACGTATCTGTTCAAGAAGGACAGCCTCGTCCACGAGGTCTCCCTCGACGCAGAGCCCGCAGGGGAAGCCGTGCTCACCGTCAGCCTGCGCAGTGCGTCGGTGAATCCGAGCAGGGCGGGCGTCTTGCTCAACGGCACACTCGTCGACAGCATCGATCTCGCACCGTATCAGTCCGTGCGCCGCGCGCTTGCCGTCCCGCCCGGACTGCTGCGTGCAGGCGCGAATACCCTTGTGATCCGCAATGTCGGCGTCGTCGACTGTCCTCCGTCGAATCCTCTCTGCACGATCGAACGGTTTTCCGTGGACTGGGCCGAGCTCGATGCGCGTGTCGAACCGACTGCGGCCGGCGGCCTGCTCGAGCTTCCCCCCGATACAGCCGGCGTGCCAGGCACGACCGACGTGCGGGTCGGCGGTCTTGCAACATCCGACATCCTCATCCTCAATCCCGTCGCCGCCACTCGTGCGACCGAGTTCGAGACGACCGGTGCGCCCGGTGGGTATGCGGTACGGTTCCGCACCTCCACCGACAGCGGGCATGTTCTCGCCGAGCGGAGTGCGCTCCGCGAGCCGGCAGGCATCACGCGCGTGCGCATGCCGCGACCCGATGCCGCGGATGCCGACTATATCATCGTCACGCATAGTGCGTTCCGTGCGCCTGCCGCGCGTCTTGCTGCGTATCGGCAGCAGAAGGATGGCTATCGCCCGGCGGTGGCCGAGGTCGACGACATCTACATCGCCTTCAACGGCGGCATCAAGGACCCCGTTGCCATCCGTCGCTTCATGATCGATGCATGGGAGCGCAGCACCGCTGCGAAGCCGCGATTTCTGACCATCATCGGTGATGCGAGCTGGGATCCGAAGATGCTGCAGTTCAGTTCGACGCGCAGAGACTTCGTCCCCTCATTCGGCAATCCCGTCAGCGACAACTACTACGTCGCACTCGGAGCGCTGCCCTTCGACGTGCGGCCGATGATGGCGAACGGCCGCATCCCCGCCGAGACGGCCGCCGACGCGGATGCGGTGATCGGCAAGATCATCGACTACGAGGCACTGCCGCCGCAGCCATGGGATAATCGGATCCTATTCTCCATTGGGGGGCAGGACCTGGCCGAACAGCAACGCTATCTCATGCCGCCCGTGCAGGGATTGACGGCATCGCATGTGGATCCCGCCTGCATGCAGAGTGATCGTGTGGTGAAGAGCACGTTCGATCAGGGGGTCACCTACGATGACCTCGACACACTCGTTGCACGCATGAACGCGGGCACGTCGTGGTTCTACTTCATCGGACATGGCGGGTCGCGCATCATCGATGTTGGCATCGAGCGACCGGAGATCTTCTCGCTCGAAAACAGGTATCCCCTTTTCATCACGATGTCCTGCAACACCGCGCACTTCGCCGAACCCTATGAAACGGGACTCAACGAGCGCTTCATCATGGCACCGCGGAATGGATCGATTGCATCGCTCGGTACGGCGGGACTCGGTGAAATCGGCCGCGACTACGTGCTCAGTCAGGGCATGTTCGCGGCAATGCTCAGGGATGGCGTCCGTACCTATGGTGACATCCTCATGGCGGGGAAGCTCCTGCTCATCGATACGGTCAGCGTCGGTGATCTGCTCGTGCGCAACACCGTCAACCAGTACATCCTGCTCGGCGATCCCGCCACGCGCATCCCGCTGGCGGAGGGACCCGAACTGCTCGTGCAGTCCGCCGACATGACCACCACCCCCGCGATCCTCACCGAACGCGAAGCCGCCCTCGTGCACTCGCGCCTGCGCAACGCGGGGCGCTGCCTCGTCGACAGTGTCGACGTGCGCTTCACCGTGTCGGCACAGGGACGCGAGGTGCACCGTCAGCAGCGGCGTATCCCGCCCTTCCGCCACACGGTCGACCTCGACTGGGCGTGGGATTTCGCGGATCTCGACGGCGAAGTCACCCTCGAAATCGAGATCGATCCCGACGCCCGACTCGCAGCAGAGTACCGCGCGAACAACCGCGCCGGCATCGTACGCACCGTGCTGCCGCGCGGCATCACGCAGATCTTTCCCCTGGCCGATGCCATGCTCGACATCGCCCGCACCCCCGTGCTCACCTTCACTGTTGCCAATCCCTCCGAAATGCCGGATCCCGACATCGACGCCGTGGTCGATGTGGAAATCGCCGACGACCCTGACATGCGCACCGCGCTGCGCACCGTCAGCACGCCCGCGGGCGACGTCTACACCACCCTCGCATACAGCCACGCGCGCAGCCAGCCCGCCACCCTCTGGTGGCGTGCCCGTCTGCGCAGCGTGCTCGGCACGGAGCCATGGAGTCCCGTGCGCGCAGTCAGCCTCGGTGCCTCCGACGCGTCGGGCGAGCGGTGGAGTCTCATGCATGCCGGGCAGCGCCGCACCCTCGCCCTGCGCAACCTGCGCGACGACGGCACCGCGCTCACCCTCGGCGAGCGTCCCCTCGTGATCGACGTGGCGTCGGGGGGCTTCAACAACTACACCTTCAAGAGCTCGCTCATCCGTCTCGACGGTGCTGACGTCTCGACCAACCGTCGCGGCTTCAACCTCGCCGTGATCGACGCCGCGCTCGGCACCCTCGTCGACACCGTGAACTTCGACACGTACTGGACCGCCGACGAGGCGCGCCGCATGGCCGCCTACCTGCGCACCGTGCCCGACGACGCGATCATCGCCGCCGCCGTGCTCGACGACGCCAACGGCTACTTCAATCCCGACTCCCCCGTCCGCAGCAACATCGTGCCCGAACTGCGCGCCGAGCTCGCACGCTTCGGCGCCCGCCTCGTCGACAGCGTCGGCTTCCGTGACTCCTGGGCCTTCATTGGCACCCGCAGCGATCCCGCCCGCGCCCGCGAGGCCCATCTCGCCTTCGGTGCCGTGTTCTTCGCCGACACCGTCACCGTACGCGCCGTCGAGGGCGAGGTGGCGGGTGCGCTTGTGGGACCCGCCGACACGTGGTCCACCATCTGGTGGGATGGTACCGAAGGCGCGGCCTCGTCGTCGCTTCGCCTCCGCGCATGGCTGCCCGCTGCGGAAGCCGATTCCCTCGTCTTCGAGAGTGCGCCCGTGGCGCCCGGCGTGCGCGTCTCCCTTGCCGGCATCGATGCAGCCGTAGCCCGCCGCCTGCGCATCGGAGCCGTGCTGTCGGATCCCGGCGGCACCGGGTCGCCGCGCCTTGCCGCCCTGCACGCGGAGTTCGGCAGCAGCTTCCCCGAGCTCGGCGTCACCAGCAGATCGGTCGTGCTCGAGGCGGATTCCGTGCTGGAGGGCGAGCCCGTCGTCGTGCGCAGCACCGTGCACAATGCGGGTCGCAGCGCGGCACGCGGCGTGACCGTCTCCCTGACCCTGCCGCCCGAGGCCGGGGGATACGCCGCCTCGCAGACCATCGACGATCTCGCTCCCGGCGCGACGACCGACCTCGACTGGTCGGTGCCCACCGCGGGCGTGCGCGGCATCGTGCCCGTCACCGTCAACATCAATCCGGGACGCGTGCAGACCGAGTACTACCATGGCAACGACATCTACGCCCGCCGCTTCCGCAGCGTGCGCGACGCCGCGCGCCCCGTGCTCGACGTGCGCTTCGACGGGCAGGAAGTCGTCGCCAACGACTACGTCAGTCCCACGCCCGTCATCACCGTCAGCCTCCGCGACGCGAGTCCACTGCCCGTCACCGACACCGCCGCCGTGCAGATGTTCCTCGACGGTCGCCGCGTCTGGCTCGTCGGAAATCCCGAGGTGCAGCTTCTGCAGGGGGGATCGGGCGAGGAGAAGGTGCACGTGCGTTTCACGCCCGTGCTGCGGCCCGGTGCCCGCGTGCTCGCCGTGTCGGCGCGCGATGCCAGCGGAAACCAGGCGGACACGATTCCCTGGCAGGTGCGCGTGCTCGTCTCGACGGAGACGAAGGCCGACAACGTCTACCCCTTCCCGAATCCCGCGCCCGGTCAGGCCGACTTCACCTTCCGCCTGCTCGGCGCGGAGCTGCCCGACCGTGCCGTGCTGCGCATCTACACCGTGGCGGGTCGTCGCGTCTACGAGCGCGAACTCGCCTCGGACGCCCTGCGCATCGGCTTCAACCGCATCCCCTGGGATGGTCGCGACAGCGACGGCGACCGCCTCGCGAACGGCACCTACTTCTACCGTCTCACCTTCGAGCGTCCCTCCGGCAGTGAGCAGCACACGGGCCGACTCTCCGTCCTCCGCTGATTCCGACAAAGCTCTCCGAAAATTTCGCAGACACTTGCCTTCGACACATCAGCACCCTATATTTGTATCTGCCTTTACGATTGCCCCTTGGTGTAATTGGCAACACGTCTGACTCTGGATCAGAAAAGTCTAGGTTCGAGCCCTAGAGGGGCAGCAGGAAAACGGCGAAAATCACACGATTTTCGCCGTTTTGCGTTTCAGGGGGATCAGCGCTCGAGAGCGCAAAACCCAATAATTATGTCGAGATCTACCAGATAGGGGAGAACTTTGAGAGAACTTTTCCGGTACTCCTGACCCGCTGACGAGGACAAACTCAGACATCGTACGCTTTGGCCGCTTCCACGGCGAGCTGTGGCTGTATGTGAGCGTACACCATGGTCGTTTCGATGTGCGCGTGACCGAGGAGCGCCTGTAGCGCACGCAGGTTCAATCCCGCCTCGGATGCCAGCCAGGTCGCGAAGCTGTGGCGCAAGCCATGCAGCGTGATGCGGGAGAACGTGGGATCAGCCTCAATGAAACGATCGATGTACGTCGTCCATG
>JAEYUG010000114.1 GCA_023432805.1 Bacteroidota bacterium
CTGCAGAGGACGGCGGCTGCGACAGCAGAGAGGATCAGCATGCGAACGCTCGTCGGTATCACGCGCTACTTCCCGCGCTTCGCCTTCACGGGTTCGTCTTCACCGTTGGTGGGTGCGGGCTCGTCGGCGCCAGGTTCGGCCGGCAGAATGCCGAGCGCACGCTTGACATGATTCTCGATCGTGCCGAGCAGATCCACGTTTTCCGTCAGCACCTTGCGGACACCCTCGCGTCCCTGCCCGAGGCGTTCCTCTCCGTACGAGAACCAGGACCCGCTCTTCTGGATGACGCCCTGTTCGACACCAACGTCGATCAGGTCACCGATATGCGAGATGCCTTCATTGTAGAGGATGTCGAACTCGGCTTCCCGGAAGGGCGAGGCGAGTTTGTTCTTGACGACCTTGACACGCACGCGGTTGCCGATGATGTTGCCGCCTTCCTTGATCACGTCCTTGCGGCGAATGTCCATGCGGATCGAGGCATAGAACTTGAGCGCGTTTCCACCGGTGGTCGTCTCGGGGTTTCCGAACATGACACCGATCTTGGACCGCAGCTGGTTAGTGAACATGACCAGCGTCTTGCTCTTGCTGATGGCGGATGTGAGTTTGCGCAGCGCCTGCGACATGAGGCGGGCCTGTACGCCCATCGTCGGATCGCCCATCTCGCCTTCGATTTCCGCACGCGGAACGAGGGCAGCGACGGAGTCGATGATCACCACATCGAGGGCGTTGGAGCGCACGAGTGTCTCCACGATTTCGAGCGCCTGCTCTCCGTTTTCCGGCTGGGAGACCAGAAGATTCGACACATCGACGCCGATCTTGCGCGCATAGCCGATGTCGAGGGCATGCTCGGCGTCGACGAACGCGACCATGCCACCGGCGCGCTGGGCTTCCGCCGCGATGTGGAGGCAGATGGTGGTCTTGCCGGACGATTCCGGGCCGTAGATTTCGAGGATGCGACCACGAGGGACGCCGCCGATTCCCAGCGCTGCATCCAGTGAAATCGATCCTGTGGAGATGGTCTCCACCTTCTGGATCACGCCGTCTCCCAGCCGCATGATCGATCCCTTCCCGTAGTTCTTCTCGATCTGATCCACTGCGAGCGCCAGCGCCTTGAGCTTGCCTTCGCGATCCTCACTCATCATTGCGTTCCTTGCTATGTGTTCCTGTTGGCGGGCGCGTCACTGCGCCCCGTTGAACTCGATACGATAGACTTCCCGGTGCTGCGCGCCACCCGGCGCGAGCGTGCTTTCCATGATCCGCAGATCGCTGAATGTGACCGGAACAGCCTGAAACCTACATGCCCTCACATCCTTTTCCAAATCGAAGACCCGGCGCTCCGCGGAGATGCGTCCGATCGTGAAATGGGGGGTGAAACTCTTCAGTTCGCGGGGATATCCGAGTGTGACGCACGCGTCTTCGACTGCGCGGTGGATGACATCCAGCTCACGGCAGCGCTGCGAGAATCCGAGCCAGACCACCTTCGGCTTGCGAAAATGGGGGAAGCCTCCGGGCGTGTCGAGCAGTGCAGTGAAGGGTCGCACATCCTGCAGATTCCTGCGCAGCAGCACGTCGAGGCTGCGCACGAGCTCGGCCGTGCTGTCGCCCAGAAACTTGACCGTGATGTGCAACAAGGGCAGCCGCTCCCATTTCACGAGCGTGTTGCGTGCACGCATCCCGTCGAGAAAGGGCGCAATGCCGTCGAGCGCCTCCCGGTTGGGATACGCGGCGATGAAGCAGCGGAACGTGCGCGCCTTTGTCAGCATGGACACCTCAAGTTGTGCGGATGGTGTGGGTTGCCGCCTTGCGGAGACGGTTCATCACGGCAAGCCCGATGCCCTCGGCAGCAATGCCGGGCACGAAGACGACCGCGCATTCCTGGCGGTCGAGCGCGCGCAGCCCGGCATACATCAGCCGGGCGTACTCGACGGGGTCTCCCGAACGGAGCGAGAAAAATGCGTCGGCTCCGATCTTTCGCAGGGGCGTGGGTCCGAGCACGGCGGTGCGCCTGCCCTCGTCGCGCGCGCGCGTGACTTCACGGGCGATGCGGGCGTGGGCCCCGGGTCCCGTCACGAGCACGACGGGAGTATCGGGTGCGTAATGCGTGTATTTCATGCCCGGCGCCGCTGGACGATCGGTCGTGCCGCGCGCGATGGCGATGCGCGTCTGCACGACCTCCTCGATATGCTCGGGCGTGATCGCGCCGGGACGCAGCACGATCGGTCGTTTCGTGGTCAGGTCCAGCACCGTGCTCTCGATGCCGATGCGGCAGGGTCCGCCATCGATCACGACGGTCGCTCGGCCGCGCATCTCCTCATAGGCCTCGGGAGCGGTTGTCGGACTCGGCCTACCACTGCGATTTGCAGATGGAGCGGCGACCGGCACTCCCGCAGCGCGAATGAGCTGCTGCGCCATCGCATGTGCGGGCATGCGGATAGCCACGGTCGGAAGCGATGCGCTGACCACATCGAGCACGGCTGCATTCCTGCGCACCACTAGGGTCAACGGACCCGGCCAGAATTCCTCGACCAGCTCGTCGAACCAGGGCGGCACGACATCCATCAGCGCGACAGCCTGTTCGTCGCTCGCCACATGCACAATCAGCGGATTATCCGCCGGTCTGTTCTTTGCTCGGAAGATGCCCCGCACCGCCCGTTCGTTGAAGATGTTCGCTCCGAGTCCGTACACGGTCTCGGTCGGAAACACGACGAGTTCACCGTTGCGCAATGCAGACGCCGCATGCTCGATGATCGCAGCGCGGCTGACGGTCGGGGTCTCATGCAGGAACAGCGTCTGCGTTTTCATGCCGGCTTCGTCGATCGGTCAGGACTCGGTGAACAGCGACACCTGTGCAGCTCCACCCGACGAGCCACCCCGCGAGTCCTGTCGGGACGCACGTTTCGCGGCTCCACGCGCACCTCGCGATCCGCGTGCACCGGGTACCGGATCACACTCCGCTTCATCATTGTCGGCGATCACGTCGGCCACCTCCTCGTAGAGCACATCGCAGGCGCTGCGCAACAGTCCCGCCACCTCAGGACGCGTATGCGGGATGCCCTGCCTGGCATCCTCGGCGAGCATGGCGCCGACGGTGGCGATCGCCTTCGCGACGACCATGGCACGCGCGACATGCGCGGTCGTCCATGCGTCAAAGAGGATGCTGCATTCGAGGGTGTTTCCCCCGTAATGCCGGAGGATTGCACCGACCTCTCGCGCCGCATGTGCGAGCAGATCCCATCCTACAAATCCCCGCACCAGCACCCCGGTCAGGGCGTAACGGTCATCGACGATGCGCAGCGTGAGCTCCTCGCGGAAGCCTCCGCGCAGCGCCTTCGAGGGCAGGGGATGCAGCTGGTCGAGCAGGGAGAGCATGGATTCGTCCTCCCCCGCTTCGAGCACGACGCGCTGGATGAGACCCGACACGACGCGGTAGTGCGTGCGGGGCGCTTCGGTGAACGGACGCCATGCGCCGTCGGTTTCGAGTTTGGCTGCAGCAGACGAGAGTCTTCTGCGCGGAACCTGCTGGTACTTCATGCAGTGGTCATCATTGCGACATCTGCCTGAATCTAGCACAGCCGCATCAAACATGCAGTATTGACTTTTCGCCATCGTCGGGGTCGGGGCTTGAATCATGCCGCATGATCGCGAACTCAGCGCCGCGAAACAATCACGAAACGGTCGGAAACTGCAACATTCGGAGATGCCAATGGGCACAGAGAAAGGTCGGTGGACGTCCTCGTCCACTGTTGACGGATGTTCAGCGGGTGCTGGGTGGACGAAGACGTCCACCCTCCTGTCTGGGTGGACGAAGACGTCCACCCTCCTGTCAGAACTCAGCGGAGATGCCGATGCTGGGCAGGATGCCGATCGAGCCGCCACCCTCCTGCGGACGGTTGTTGCGGAAATCCCAGCGGTAGTCCTGCACGTTGTCGCGATTGTAGATGTTCTGGATGTCGATGTATGTGATCAGCGTCCATGCGCTGAAATTCCAGCGGCGATCGACGCGCACGTCGAGCGCGTGGAAGTCCGGCAACCGCTCGGCGTTCCATCGCGCCACGTCGGGCGTGACCTTGCGCGAAACGGGATCGAACAGATACGGTGTGTACGGACGTCCCGTGCCGAAACGGAACTTCGCCGCCACTTCCCAGTGCTCGTCGATCCGATAGCCACCGCTCAGGTTCAGGATCACGCGCTGGTCGAAGGATCCCGGCCGTTCGACACCGTCGATGGCCGTGAAATCGGTGTGATTGTAGCTCACGCTGAGGATGCCGTAGAGCGGGACGTCCGACAGCCGCTTCTGCACGAGCAGCTCGATGCCGCGCGCATATCCGGTGCCGACGCTCGTGAGGGGCTCGAAGCCGAAGGAGGCGAAGCCGTCTTCCGCACCGCCGAAGCCGGCACCCGTGTTGGCCATGACGAGCCAGGGCCGGAGTTCGCTCGCGGGGTAATCCGCATACTTCTTCACGTAGCCTTCGACACGCACGCGCGTGTCGCTGCGCACGAGATGCTCGATGCCGAGGACGCCCTGCGTCACGGCGATGTGCTTGAGACGGGTGTTGAGGGCGTTCGACACGAGCCAGATGGTCGATGGGGACTGATGGTAGAGTCCGCCGCTCAGGTTCACGGTCGTCAGCGGCGACAGCTCGTACGAGAGCGAGGCGCGCGGACCCACGGCCACCGGCTGGTCGATCATCGAGAAGTACTCGGCGCGCAGCCCGATGGTCGCGCGGAACGACTCGCCCACCGAACGGCTGAGCTGTGCGTAGGCCGAAGCCTTGGCCGCCGTGGTATCCCACACATTCGATGTGGTGATCGACGGCTCGAAGAAGGGATTGCCGAGCGCGTAGAGGTCCCCGCGCGTACGCACCATCTTGCCCTGCACGCCGAAGGACACCTCGTGGCGTCCGAACAGGAACACGCCGTCGCCGCGCAGGCTGGTCTCGCCCTCGCGCGAGGCGCTGGTGAAGAGGGGACGCTGTAGCGAATCGCTCTGCAGGAAATCATAATCCACGAACGAGCGGCCGAGGGTGAAGGTGAGGAAGCCGTTGCCGAGCAGCTGCCTGAAGGAGATGCCCGTCATGTACTGGTCCTGCGAATTGCCGAGGATGCGCGAGTTGCTGTAGCGCTGGTCCTCGGTGTCGTTGAAGAACCGCACCTTGTCGAGCACGCCGATCATGAGCAGCGAGAGCGTCTGGCCCTTCCCCACGTCGTAGGATGCCTTGCCGAGAAAATCCCAGTACTCGGGCACGAACCCGAATCCCGCCGCCTTGAAGATCAGATCCAGATACGAGCGGCGCGCCGAGAAGAGAAAGGAGCCGTTGCTTCCGATGGGACCCTCGGTATTGAGCCCGAACTGCGAAGCGCTGACATTGAGCTTTCCTCCCAGCCGATCCCTTCTTCCTTCCTGCAGCGTGATGTTCATGACCGACGAGAGCTTGTCGCCGTAGCGGGCGCCGAAGCCGCCGGTCGAGAAGGTGACATCCTGCACGTAGTCGAGGTTGATGAAGCTGAGGGGACCCCCGGTCGCGCCCTGCGTGCCGAAGTGGTTGATGTTGGGGATCTCGAGGTTGTCGACGACGTAGAGGTTTTCGCTGGCGGCGCCGCCGCGCACGATCAGGTCGTTGCGGCCGGCGCTGACCTGCACGACGCCCGGCAGCACGCTGATGGCGCGCACGACGTCTTCGAGTCCGCCCGGCGCGCGGCGGATTTCCTCATACGAGAGCGACTGCGCGCTGACCGGCGTTTCGGTGCGACGCGTGAAGTAGTCGGCCTCGACCGTGACGGCCTCGAGGTCGATCGTGGTCGTCTGCAGCGTCACGGTCACGCGTGCGGGGCGCGCGCCCGAGACCACGACATCGGTGAGCACGACCGGCTTGTAGCCGATCATCGACACCTGCAGCCGGTACGTGCCGGCCGGCACGTTGCGGATCGTGAAATTCCCGTTCACGTCGGATGCCGCGCCGAGCGTCGTGCCCGGCACGAGCACGTTCGCGCCGATGAGCAGTTCGCCGGTGACCGCGTCGCTGACCGTGCCGGTGATGCTCGAGGTGGCCTCCTGCGCGCGCGCGGTGGCGGTGAGAAGGATGAGGATGGAGAGGATGACTTTCACGGGGGATGACATCGTACGTTTTCTCTGCAAGGTGCGTGACACTTCGATCATCCCGCTACAACACGTCGGAAGCCCCCGCAGGTTCCACCCCGGGAGGACGGACGCTCCCCTCTCCGTCACTTTGAATTCACCACGATTGTACGTACCGTGCATGCGACAACAACGGTACCGACTGCACCATCCACCCCACGGCGAGACACGTCGTCGGCGGGTACCGTTTTCGTTCCTCAATCAGGAGTGAACCATGTCGAACATCATCGACATCGAGGGCATTGGCGACACCTATGCCGAGAAACTGCGCACCGCCGGTATCAACACCGTCGATGTTCTGCTGGAGAAGGGCGCCACACCCCAGGGACGCACAACGCTTGAAGAATCCACCGGCATCGCGCACAAGCTGATCCTCAAGTGGGTCAACCATGCCGATCTGTTCCGCATCAACGGTGTGGCCGGACAATATGCCGAGCTGCTCGAGGCCTCCGGCGTCGACACCGTGCCGGAGCTTGCGATGCGGAATGCAGAGAACCTGCATGAGAAAATGAAGACCGTCAATGCCGAGAAGCACCTCGTCACCCGCGATCCCTCGCTCGACGAGATCACGCGCTGGGTCGCTGAAGCGAAGACCCTCCCGCGCAAGGTCATGTATTGACATCACACACAAGCAAAGGAGCACATCATGGGCCTGTTTGATGATCTCGCCGGCAAGGCGGGTGCAATGATGGGCGGCGGAGGCGAGGGTAAAACCGACCTCGTCAGTTCCGTCGTTCAGATGCTTGGTTCGCAGGAAGGTGGTATCGGCGGACTCGTCTCCTCGTTCACGAAGGGCGGCCTGGGCGACATCGTGTCGTCGTGGGTCGGCACGGGTGAAAACAAGCCGATCAATCCAGACCAGATTACGCAGGGTCTGGGCGAAGACAAGATCAAGGAACTCGCTGGTGCGACGGGATTGAACGTCGCCGACGTGCAGCAGCAGCTCTCGTCGCTGCTGCCCGGCATCATTGACAAGTTGACGCCCGACGGGGTTGCTCCCGAGGGCGACATGCTCGACAGGGGCCTCGACCTCCTGAAAGGTCTCGGCCGCTGACACCCAGTTGTACGGAGCATTCGTCACTGGTGGACGAGGGCGTCCACCGACCGTTTTCCATGTACGACGAAGGGCGATCGTGAGATCGCCCTTCGTGGTGTTCCGTTTGTTGCGCGTGTTGCGGGTTCG
>JAEYUG010000010.1 GCA_023432805.1 Bacteroidota bacterium
GCGTTCAGCCAACTGCAGCAAGCCCAGCTTGTTCTTGATGATTTTCTGCGATGTGGTCATGACAGAATGTCCTGTTGGTAATGGGGGCAATATGGCCATCTGTCAGATATTATCCTAACTACTACAATTCACCTGGTTCTTCGCTGATTAACCTGTTCATTCGATACGACTCATCGGATGTAGCGTACAGGTTCGAAGCAGTTCGGCGTCTGGCATCTGTGCATGGTAGACATCGAAACATGATGATACTGATGACAGGCAATAATGATTCGACCTTCACGTCTCATTTGGGCAACAGTCGAATTTCTCCACTCCCAGTACAATTCCCACATTTGTTCCCTTGCTTCATCAGCGATCTCCTGGGGGCCGTTGTAACATTCGGTATCGAAACACCGCCAGCCCCGCGTATGTCTGTCAGCTTCAATGATCTCGAAAGAAAGCTGAAGTGCTTCCACAGTGATTCCGACGGGAGGAACTGCCACACTCAAGACTATTCCCAACGCATGATTAAAGACCTTCTTGACAGGATCAACGTTTTGAAGCACAGGAGGGGAACATCTTCCGGCACCTTGGAGCACTTCTGATGCCTTGCTTGCGGATGTCGCTCCATACTCATCAGCTCTGAGTGAGGAACTCATGGGAATGAGGATCGCAGCCAAGATGAGCATGAATGCCGTGAAGGCTCTTTGGATGGTGTTCATGTCAACCCCTCTCTCATTTAATGATATTAAAGCGACTTGTGCCCATTATGTTGCCGTCGGAAATGTGAACCAGATAGTATGAGCCATTCGGAATCGATGAGAGATCCATTTTCATGGCATGTGTCCCTGCGGCCAGTCCTGTATAACCAACTTGGTGGACCATCCTACCGTCCATATCGAAGAGGTGTAATGAAACTTTGCCACTGAATTCCCGTGAGGTCCAAGTCACCAGGCATTGAGAGTTCGCCGGATTCGGCGCAATATCAACTCGGAAAGAGTTCGGCATTCGTGGACGATCCGCGTGTGAAGATGATTTTGAAAGCACCCCTAGAATGGTGAGCACTGAGTCCATGATGTGAAGATACTGGTCTTCGGCAGTCTGTGCGTTCTCCGAAAGGACATAGGGAAGAATGTCGTCACGTCGACAAAACAGATTGCGAGATTCAGAACCTCGAAACTCTGCCTTCAACTGAAAACAGATTTTCTGACCGACCAGCGAGTCGGGAAGCCTTTTCATGCCATTATCGCTGGAAACGAACACTGATGGCTGAATGTTCGACAGAAGGTCCGACCTATTGGTTGTCGGGAGAATTCCCAGACTGTCCAGGTGGTCAACGACGGTGTTCGATGTACTGTCAACAATCTGAAGAATCACCATGAGTGTGTCACCGATATCAAGTGTGTGACACGCAGAACCGTTTCGAGCTGTGACGACGAGATCGAAGTAGTATGAGATAGAGTCACCTTGCTGAGGTGTGAACCATCTGTATCGTGTAGCCTGAGCTTGTTCCTCCTCCGTTGGCCAATGATGGTAGGGATCTCCCGGCCGCGTTACCTGGAATGCATCGGATACAATTCCCCGCTTGTTCCCTGCCCTGTGCAGAGCAAGTTCGCCGAAATAGAATTCGACTACCGAGCTGTCATATGGTTGGACAAAGGTGTAATAGGGAACTGTTCGTACAAGTAAACTATCATCTGGAAAATGCATCTTGTTGCTAGGGTGGCCGCTTGCTTGAAAATACCCCATAATCAGTCCCATTAACACGAATTGCGCCAAACCACAACGTGTCTTTTTCATGGGTTCACCTTACGTTGTTGTGTGTAGTTGTTACAGTCCCCGATCATTCGAAGATCCATACAAATAACATTTTTTTTATTCAGGCAATGTGATTGGAACGTTTGACAGATTGGCTGTCGCAACAATAGTTCAAGTGCTGTTGGAGCGTGGCAAGCCGGGCCGTGCGAAACCCGATATTGCATACTGTGGGTCTCGTTGAGAGAGGGAGGAGCTAATCGCGCGGAGTCAGGCGGCGCAGGGAGCCGAAGAAGGATTTGAGGAGGGCCGAGCACTGGTGGTCGAGTACGCCGGGCACGACGTGCACGGTGTGGTTGAGCCGCCGGTCTTCGACGATGTTGTAGAGGGTGCCGCAGGCGCCGGCCTTGGGGTCGTAGCTTCCGAAGACAAGCACGGGAATGCGCGCGAGCACGATCGCGCCCGCACACATGGGACAGGGTTCCAGCGTCACGTACAGCGTGCAGCCTTCGAGCCGGCGTGTGCCGAGGGTGTTCGCGGCGGCGGTGATGGCGAGGATTTCGGCATGGGCGGTGGGATCCGACAGGCGCTCGATCTGGTTGTAGCCGCGGCCGACCACGCGACCTTCGTGCACGACCATAGCACCGACCGGCACCTCCTCCTCTTCGTAGGCACGTTCGGCCTGCTGCAGCGCGAGCGCCATGAAGCGCTCGTGTTCGGTGGGAGTCTGAAACAGATCCATCACTGCGCCTCGAGCGAAGCGAGTACGCTCTGCTGCACCTCGAAGAGTGTGCGCTGCTCGGCGGGGGTGAGCGTTGGGGCGACGGGCGTCATGGCGCATTCGATGAAGCGGCGTCCCGCCTCGAACACGACCACGCGCACGACGCTCGCACCGTTGTCGGTGCTGTATTCGTAGGCGGCATGCGCGCGTGCGGCGAGCGTGAAGAGTTCGGGCTGCACGACGACGCGTACGCTGTCGTGCGCGTTGCTGCGCTTGAGCGCGAGGCTGGTGCGTGCGACGGCGAGCAGTCCGTCGCGTCGCAGGGCGTCGAAGAGGGCGGGATTCATGGTCAGGGCGCTAAACGACAGCGAGGCGCCGTAATCTTCACGCACCATCCAGAGGAGAATCGAAGGTGCGTTGCGGGGATCGGATGTCTCCCGCCATCCCGCAGGGACGCGCACCGAAAGATCCCGCACCGCCGTAGCGATGCGCAGGTCGGTGAGCGGCGCCGAAGGGGCATGGCGATAGGAGGCTTCCGCAATGCGCTCGACGGTCACATCGCTCGAGCCGCATGCAGTGACGAGCAGTCCGAGCAACAGCAGGCCGGGCAGGAACAGTCTGTGCGCAGGCACCATCCCCGCGACCGCGCGCAGCGCGCGGCGCGGGAACGTATTCCTCATCACGACAGCAGCGCGCATGGGTCAGTGCGGTTTCTTCTCACCGGCGAGGATTGCGACCGGAAGGCGGTTCTCGTTCGGGGGAATCGGGCAGTCGTAGCGGTCGTTGTAGGCGCAGTAGGGATTGTACGCGCGGTTGAAGTCGAGCGTGACGGGCTGGCCCGGCGCGGCGGGTGCGAGGTCGAGGTAACGGCCCGACATGTAGGTCTCCTCGTCGGTGGTCTCATCCATGAACGGGATGAACCACGAGCGCTCCTGCGTGGTATCCTTCGACATGTAGACGCGCAGCTGCAGCTTCTGACCGGCGTACTCGAAGGGGAGGGTGCCGATGCAGAGCATCGGGCGGGGCTTGTCCTTCGATGTGGCCATGATGAGTTCTTCAGGTTCGGCGAAGGGTGCGAGCACGGTTTCGAAGATGAACTCCTTCATCGGGGGGAAGTATTTCAGACCGGTGAAGGTGGCGCGGGCTTCGGCGGAGATCGGCGAGTCGTCGTCGCGCAGGAAGGCCAGATCCTTCTTCTTGCGGTCGCGCACGAGTTCGAGGTGGTAAATGTCGGTCGTGTCGTAGGCGTAATCGACGGCGGGCAGTGCGGGTGCGACATCCGTGTCGGCCTTCTTCTGGCCGCAGCCGTTGAATATCGTGAGTGCGGCCAGTGCGCACGCACAGGCCAGCGCGAGCGCCGGGGCGGTCTTGCGCGTCATGAGAGTCTCGTTGCTGAGAGGGTGATCACTCGCCGCGGAAGAACTTCTTCTCTTCGAGGGTCAGGCGAATGGAAATGCGGTGGGAAGGCTCCTTGAAGCTCTCGGAGGCGAGGGGATTCTGCCCGAACGCGTAGTCGACATGCAGTTTCGGCAGGTGGATGCCCGCACCGAAACTCAGGTTCTGGGCGTCGTTGTATCCGACGCGCAACGCGAACAGATTGCGGAAGCCGTACTCGAGTCCGACACGTGGGGAGATGCTGACGGGTCCCAGATGCACGAGGGAGGCGGTCTGCCGGTTCTCGGCCATGATGTCGAGATCCACCGCCGGCATGATGGTGCCGCCGAGCATGTCGAGCGTGTACGAGGCACCGATCTTCGCGGTCGGCGAGACGAGGTCGTTCGTACCGGTGCTCCACGCGATGAGCGTGGTGGTGACATCCTGCACCGTTGCGCCGAGCGTGAGGCGATCGTCGACGCGGTACAGCGCGCCGGCGTCGAAACCGATGCCGTTGGCGCTGGCCTCGGCCAGGTCGCGGCGGACGAACTTGAGGTTCACGCCGAGGGCGAGCTTGTCGCTCGAACGGAAGGCATAGCTGAGGTAGGCGGCCCAGTCGGCCGAATTGAACATTGTGATCTTGCTGTAGTCGAGACGCTCGTTGGGGTCGAGCTGGCCGTTGCCGTTCAGGTCGATGAGCGCGTTGCGCGTGTCGGGAATGTCGTCAATACCCAGGCGCGTGACAGTCAGGGCCACGGTGTTGTTGCGTCCAAAAGGCCAGGCGACACCGGCATAATTGCTCGTGAGCAGTCCGCCGAATCGCTGCTCGTGCATGAGACCGATTTCCGGGTAGTCGAGCTGCATGAGGCCGGCGGGATTCCAATAGCCTGCGGTCACATCGTCGGCGACGCCTGCATACGCGCCACCGAGTGCGAGCGCGCGACCGCCGATACCGGTGGCCATGAATTCGCCGGCGTACTTGCCGATACCGGTCGACTGCGCCAGGGCGGCGCTCGATGTACCGAGCAGGATCAATGCCCAGAGGGCGGGACGAAGGCAGCGCATGGAAAGCTCAGTGTTTGGTGGCAATAGTGAGGAAATATGCAGTAGCGCTGGTCGGCAGTCAAGTGTTTTCGTGATATCTTCCGTGCATGAATCGCACATCACATGTTCCGCGCTATCTGGCGATCATGCTCGGGGTTTACGTCGCCTGGGGGGCGCTGTATCTCGCCACGGCGTGGATCGGCCAGCAGCGCGGACCCGCCTTCGACGCGGCGATCGCTCTCGATGCGCAGGTCCCGTTCATTCCCGCATTCCAGCACATGTACATGCTGGCCTATGTGATCGTGTTCGGCTTGTTCGCGATCTCTCGCGAGCCGTCGTTCCTGAACCGCGCGTATGCGGCATTCATTCTGGCCAATGGAGTCGCGTTTGTGATCTTCGCACTGTTTCCGGTGATGGGTCCCGCCCGTGATGCGGTGATCGCACGGGGCGAGGATCTGTCGGTGATCACACGGCTGATTCTGGCGGTGGACAGCAGGTACAATGCGTTTCCGAGTCTGCATGTGACCAATCCCTGGCTCGTCGCGCTCATGAGCGCGCATGCGCGCGGTGCTGCGCCGATCACGTGGGTGTTCATGGCCATCGCCGCGGGCATCACCGTCTCGACGCTCTTCGTGCACCAACACTACGTGCTCGATGCCGTGGCGGGCATGCTGCTGGCGGGTGCGGCGTACCTCGTCGTGCGGGCATGGAGACCGGTCGGTGGTCGTCGACGTCCACCCAGCAACCACTGAACATTCGTCAAGAGTGGACGAGGACGTCCACCGACCTTTCGAGTGGACGAGGACGTCCACCGACCTTTCGAGTGGACGAGGACGTCCACCGACCTTTCGAGTGGACGAGGACGTCCACCGACCTTTCATAACACAGGCGGCCGAGGGGCCGCCTGTGTCGCTTCTGATACGAAGATGAGGTTTACTCGATCGGACCCTCGAGCGTGATGAACGTCGTGTCGCCATTCTCGAGCGCCACGCGCAGCAGGATTGCGTCGTCACTCTTCAACCCGCCGAGCACCTTCTTCAGGTCCGAAACCGATTCGATGGCGATTGTCTTCGATCCCTGCCGTGCCTCGAAGATCACGATGCCTGCGCGCACCATGCTGTCCCACGCCTTGCTGTAGCGCTTGACGTCGGTGACGATCACGCCCGCCGAGCGTTTGAAGGTTTTCTTCGCCTCGTCGTCGAGTCCCTTCACCGTGAACCCCGCCTTGTCGAAGCTGGCGGTCACGCGGGCTTCCGCTGCGTTGTCGCGGCTCTTCGCCTTCGACGACGCATCATCCGATGCGATCGCATCCTCTTCGCCATCCCGCCCCTTCAGCTTGACCTTCACATCCTTGTACGCGCCGTCGCGCCAGATCTTGAGCGCGACCACGTCGCCGGGATGGTGCATGCCGACACGGGCCTGCAGCTGGTTCGAGCTGGCGACATCCTTGCCCTCGACCTCGACGATCACGTCGCCGGGCTTGAGTCCGGCCGCCTCGCCGGCGCCGCCCTCGACGAGGCTGTTGACCAGCACGCCGTTGTAACGGTCGAGACCGACTGCCTTGGCGCCCTTGGCGTCGAGGTCGCTGATGCGCACGCCGATGTAGCCGCGCACGAACCTGCCCTCCTTGATGAGCGCGTCGGCCACGACGCGCGCAAGGTTGATCGGCACCGCGAACCCGTAGCCCATGTACCGCCCCATGTTCGAGGCGATGGCGGTGTTGACGCCGATCACCTGCCCCTGCAGGTTCACGAGCGCACCGCCGCTGTTGCCGGGATTGATCGCGGCGTCGGTCTGGATGAAGTTCTCGATGCCGTAGCCGTCGTTGTTGGTCTGACGCATGATGCCGATGTTCCGGCTGATGGCGCTGATGATGCCGGCGGTGACGGTCGAGGTCAGGCCGAGGGGATTGCCCACCGCCAGCACCCACTCACCGACACGCACGGCGTCGCTGTTGCCGAGCGAGGCCATCGGAAGCCTCGACGCGTCGACCTTGATCACGGCGATGTCGGTGTTCTTGTCTTCACCCACCAGCCGCGCCGTGAACTCGCGCGAATCGAACAGCGTCACCTTGATGCCGTCGTCGATCGCGTTCGCGATCACATGCCGGTTCGTGAGGATGTAGCCGTCCTCGGTCAGGATGATGCCCGAACCGGTGCCCGGCTGCAGCTGTTCCTGCTCCTGCCCGTCGCGGGGCAGCATGTCGCCGAAGGGCCAGAATCCGCCCTGGGGACGCTCGGCCTTGGCCTTGACGCTGATGTACACGACCGAGGGCGTGACCACGGTCGAGACCGAAGTGAATGCGTCGTTGAGCGACGCCACGCCCTCCGACGGTGTATAGGGAGGCGTGGTGTTGAAACTGGTCGACGGACCCGCCAGCGACAGGTTGATGCCGCTGAAGCTAGTGACGACCACTGCGCCGAACACGATGCCGATGCTGACGAGGGCGATGGCGATGAGTACGGATCTCCGTGTCATGGGTGTTGCTCCTGATTGATGCAGTTCTTCGTTCTGCCTTGCTGTATGAGGCTGAAACAACTGTGCATGCGATTTCGTGCCTGTGACGAGGTCGTGGATGTCATGGCTGCTGCGGTCGCGTGCGCTCGAGCATGTCGAGCGAGCGCACGTCGCGAAGTCCACCGATATGAGATGATACATGCTGGTGGAGGATGCGGAGCGCCGCCATCTCCACCACATGCCTCCGGCCACCGGGGTCGGCCTGCGTTGCATACGAAGCCGGTGGCTCGCCGACACGCAGGGTGGGAAGCCCCCTGCGCCCGCGCACCGCGTCGCGCACCGCGCGCAGCACATCCGCATCGTGCATGCGGCCCCGGCTCAGTGCCGCGCACCGCGCGCATGCGATGCCGCCGTGCTCGCTGTCGAAGGCCAGACGGCCCGCGAACAGCACATCGTCGAGCGGCATGCCGCAGACGATGCATGCGTCGGCGAGGATCTCGAAGCCGAGCACCGCGGCCAGCTCGGCGAGAAAGGCCGCAAGCGCCGCCTCGCCCGTGGACCAGTGTCCGGCAGTGCCTGCGTCAGCGATCGCCACGAGAGCGCGGACCGCAATGTCGTAGATGCGCTCGTGCTCTTCCTCGCCATGCACCGACGCGGCCACATACTCGAGCACCGCGAATCCGAGCAGGATGCGTTCGGCGTCGCAGGTGAGTCCATCGGCCGCCGTGACCAGATCCGCCTGCGAGAGCGTGTGGAGGTCCCGCGTATCCTTCTTGTAGAACACCACATGGGAAATGTTGAGCGGTTCGAGCGCCGCGCCGTACTTCGCCCGGGCCCCGCGCGCGCCCTTGGCGATCACGCTCACCTTTCCGAAATCACGTGTGAGCAGCGTGACGATGCGGCTGGTGTTGCCGTATTTCATTGCGCGCAATACGAGGGCGTCGGAACGGACAATCATCTCGCATCCTACGCGAAGAGCGTCGCGAGTGTTTCACGATACGGTGGGGTCAAAATTCCCCGCTCCGTGATGATGCCGGTGATGAGGGCGTGGGGAGTCACATCGAAAGCCGGCGCATATACCCGTGCGCCTGCGGGGGCCGCTGCCGTGCCCATGAAGCTGCGCACCTCGTCGGCACCGCGCTCCTCGATGGGAATCGCTCCGCCATCGGGCGTCGTCATGTCGATCGTCGAGAGTGGCGCCGCGATGTAGAAGGGCACACCGTGCGCCCGGCATGCGAGCGCGAGTCCGTATGTGCCGATCTTGTTTGCCGTGTCGCCGTTGGCCGCGATGCGGTCGGCTCCCGTGATCGCCAGCGCGATGCCCCCCTGCGCCAGCAGCATCGGAGCCGTGGCGTCGGTGATGAGCGTCGCGTCGATGCCGTGCGCGGCCAGTTCCCACATCGTCAGCCGCGCACCCTGCAGCAGGGGACGCGTTTCATCGGCGTAGACGTGGATGCCGCCTCCCGCCCGATGCGCCTCCAGCAGCACGCTGAACGCCGTGCCGTCGCCGCCCGTGGCGAAGGCACCGGTATTGCAGTGGGTGATGATCCGCGCACCCTCGGGTACGAGCGCGAGTCCGTGCGCCCCGATCGCCGCACAGCGCGCCGCATCGTCGTCGTGGATGTGCCGCGCCTCGACGAGCAGCGATTCTCGTGCCTGTGTGGGGGATGCGGCGGTCTGCAGCACCGTGCGCATGCGTTCGAGGGACCAGAACAAGTTCACAGCGGTAGGACGCGCCGCGCCGAACACCTCGAGCACCTCCGCCATCATCACGGGGAAGCCTTCGTCGCCGGTTGTGTGTGCGGCGAGCGCGGTGCCGTAGGCCGCCGCGATGCCGATCAGCGGCGCTCCGCGCAGCCGCAGTGTGCGGATCGCCTCGACCACCTCGCGCCAGTCACGGGTCTCGACCACGCGATACTCGCCGGGAAGGAGCGTCTGGTCGACGAAACACACCGCTCCGTCGCGCCAGCCGATCACATCCTCACGATATGTCACGGGAGGACGGACGCCCTCGTCCGTCGTGGGAGGACGGACGCCCTCGTCCGTCACAACGCAACGTCCGTCAGCGCGCGCAGGCGTACCACCCGCTCGCGGATCTTCACCTCATCGAGCGTGCGCAGCGCGTCGATCGAGAATTCTTCGACGCAGTACGAGGCGAGGGCGCTTCCATACAGGACTGCGCGTTTGAAGTTTTCGAATGACAGGTCGCCCGTTGCGGCGAGCCATCCGGCAAATCCCCCCATGAACGAATCGCCCGCGCCGGTGGGATCCTTGATCACCTCGAGAGGAAGTGCCGGTGCGCTGAACAGCGCGTCGTCCTGCATGAGCAGTGCACCGTGCTCGCCCTTCTTGATGACGATGGTGGCGGGACCCATGGCGAGCAGGGCTTTGCCGGCGGTGATGAGGTTGCCTTCGCCGGTGAGCTGGCGGGCTTCCTGGTCGTTGAGGATCAGGACATCGACGCGTGCGATGGTCGCGACGAGCTGCTCGCGGCTGATGTCGATCCAGAGGTTCATCGTGTCGCAGATGACGAGGCGGGGGCTGCGCATCTGGTCAAGCACGTGCGCCTGGAGGGCGGGATGGATGTTGCCGAGCACGACGAAGTCGGTGTCGCGCCATGCCTCGGGGATGTCGGGAGAAAAGGTTTCGAATACGCCGAGTTCGGTGTAGAGCGTGTCGCGCATGTTCATGTCGGCGTGGTAGCGTCCGCCCCAGCTGAAGGTGCGTCCCTCGGGCACGCGCACGAGTCCGCCCAGATCGATGCCGCGCGAGGCGAAGAAGTCGATGTGGGCCTGGGGGAAGTCTCCACCCACGATGCCGACGAAACGGACATCCTTCACGAGGTAGCTGGCCGCGGTGGAGATGAAGGTGGCGGAGCCGCCGAGGGCTTGCTCCATGATGCCATGCGGGGTTTCGAGGTAATCGAGGGCGACGGATCCGACGACGAGTGTGCTCATGCTGACAATTCGAATGCGAGTGACGTGAATAGCATTGCAAACTACCAACCATCCCTCCCATCAGCAACACGGGAGGACGGACGCCCTCGTCCGTCTAGGAGGACGGACGCCCTCGTCCGTCTAGGAGGACGGACGCCCTCGTCCGTCTAGGAGGACGGACGCCCTCGTCCGTCACAATTCCTTCACCCGGGACCCTTCGCGGGGAGGTGGATGCGGAAGACGCTTCCGACACCTGGTTCGCTTTCAACCGACACCGAGCCGCCGTGCATGTCGGCCATGCGCTTGACCAGGACCAATCCCAGTCCTGTTCCCTTCGTCGAACGCGTCAGACGCGCGTCGGTCTTGAGCTGACTGAAGGGATGGAAGAGCCTGGGCACGTCACCGGGCTCGATGCCGATCCCGGTGTCGCGCACGGCGATGCAGACGAAGCCGGGGTTGGAATCGAAACCGATTGTCACCTCGATTGTTCCGTACTCGGGTGTGAACGTGATCGCGTTCGATAGCAGGTTGGTCATCATCTGCGTGAGGCGCATCGGATCGGCGACGATCGTCAGCTCCGGGGGCTCGACGCGGGTGAGCAGGGTCTGATGCCGTTGCTCGGCGAGCTGCTGCACGATGTGGGTGACCGAGACGAGGATCTCACGGGCCAGGATTTCGACAGGTTCGATCGAGATGGTGCCGCTCTCGATTTTGGCCACGTCGAGTATGTCGTTGATCATCGCCAGCAGGTGCCGGCCGCTTTCGCCGATGATCTGTACGTAATGCAGCTGCCTGTCGGTGAGGGGAGGCTGCTGCATGTTCAACATGTCGGTCAGCCCGAGAATGTTGGTCAAAGGCGTGCGCAATTCGTGGCTCACCGATGAAAGGAAGTTGTCCTTCGTGCGCATCGCCATTTCAAGCGCAATGTATGCGTTCTGCAGATCCGTCGTTTGGCGCATGCTGCGCGCTTCATCCAACATGCGGCATAAAAAGGAGGAGATCAGATCCGCGACGATGCGGAAGAACACACTGTCGTCTGGGGACCACACCCGTCGACCGCGGAAGGTCGTTAGCGACAAGCCACCGATGATGTCGTCTCCGCGCAACAGGGGCACAACGAGGTTGGATGCAAAGGCACGTGCCTCTGCACGCGTGATTTCCTCGACGGCCTCGGACGGAACCTCGGAGGTGCTGTCGATGCACACGGACTGGCGCATGCGCATCTGCTGTGCGAGCCAGGGCAGCCGGGCCGTGATCGATCCCTCATCGTCGCCGGCCATGCGCTCGCCGGCTGCAGGTGCGTACCATTGGTATGAGACACGAAACGTGTCGGTTTCCTCGGTGAACTCCAGGATGGAGATGTGTTCCACATCGGAGACCTCGGCGATGCGTTGCAGGATGCGGCGCATCCCCACTCGGATTTCCGCAAAGGGAAGCTGGATGAGTTGCGAGGAGGCGGTCGTGAGTCCGCGCAGCATGCGGATGCGCTGTTCGAGGTGCCACTCGGTTTCCTTGAGTCTCGACACGTCCCTGTTGCTGCCTCGCTGGCCGAGGTAGGAGCCGCTGTCGTCGAAGACAGGACCGCACTTGTGGAAGATCCACTTGACGGTTCCGTCCGGCATGATGTAACGGAAGGTCATCTCCCCGCTGCAATGCGCACGTGCAACCGCGGTCTCATGGGCACGAAAGACAGCCACATCGTCGGGATGGATGCGATGCAGGAAGCACGACTGGTCCGCATGCAGTTCCGTGGGCGTGAAGCCGATCAGGTCGATGCTGGCGGGAGAGGAATAGACAACCCTGCCGGTCGGGTCGTGGAATGTTTCCCAGTCGAGGGTTTCGTCGAGGAGTCGTCGGAAGAGGAAAGGATCCGGATTCTCGTGTGTCATGTCCGATGCAGGCTGTGGTGTGACGGCAACTTACATGGGAAGTGTTCGGTGAGGCAGCCCCGGTCAGTCGGGTGAGGATGTGCCGACGTTGATCGTCAACGATCGTGCCCGCGCGAGTACATCGACCATCCGGGCATGGATGCGTCCGTTCGAGCCGAGGAAGGGAGGATCGAACAGGTCGTGGGGACCTCCTTCGAAATTCGAGATCATGCCACCCGCCTCGGTGACGAGCAGTGCCCCTGCGGCCTTGTCCCACGGCTGCAGTGCGACCTCCCAGAATCCGTCCAGGCGTCCCGCCGCCACGTATGCGCAGTCGAGCGCGGCACTGCCGAGGCGACGTACGGCCTGGGCGTGCATGAGGAAGGCGATGAAGCGTTCGTGGCAGTAGTTGGGGTTCTCCCGCACATTGTAGGGGAAGCCGGTCACGAGCATGGCCCGGTCGAGCGTGTCGACCGTCGAGACGTGGATGGGTTTGCCGTTCAGGAAGGCCCCGCCGCCCCGCTCGGCGTGGAACATCTCGTCGCGGATGGGATCATAGACCACTCCGGCGACGATCTCGCCAGCCTGTTCGACACCGATCGAGACGCTGAACATCGGGAACGCGTGTGTGAAGTTGGTGGTGCCGTCGAGGGGATCGATGATCCACCGTGTCTGCAAGCTGTCACCGCTTGCGCCACCCTCCTCTGCGAGAATCGCGTGCTTCGGGTAATGGCGGCGGATAATGGAGACGATGACCTCCTCTGAAGCCTTGTCGGCTTCGGTAACGAGGTTCGACTGTTCGTTCTGTTTCGTTTCGATGTGCCGGACTCTGCCGAGGAAGCGGCGCAACACCGCGCCGCCTTCACGGGCGGCTTCCATTGCAATGCGGATCATGTACGACCGGGTCTGGTGTGTAGTGATGCGTGTCGTGCACGCGACACATCCAAACTAGCCATCCTGTCAGCGAGCGCCAAACGTGACGGACGAGGGCGTCCGTCCTCCCACGACGGACGAGGGCGTCCGTCCTCCCACGACGGACGAGGGCGTCCGTCCTCCCACGACGGACGAGGGCGTCCGTCCTCCCACGACGGACGAGGGCGTCCGTCCTCCCA
>JAEYUG010000022.1 GCA_023432805.1 Bacteroidota bacterium
CTGCAAGGGTCAGGACGAGCAGCAGGATAAATCGACGAAGTACGGGCATGGGATCATTCATGGTGTGGAATTTTCAAAACTTACACAATGGGACCTGCATGAACAACGCAATCCGTTCGGGATTGGATCCCGATGCATCTTTGCGCACATTTGGAGGTCCCCTCAATCCAACGATCAAGTTCTCCATAGGAGGTACGTATGGATACCGACCGTTTGCTCGATCTCATCCTGACGACAGACCCGAAGAGGGCTGGCGACACTGAGCGTTCCTTGTTGCATGTGGTATTCGAGGCGCTCCGTGGCGGCAGCCTACGGTCGGCGCAGAAGCATGGATCGGCCTGGAAGGTCAACACACGTGTCAAGGATGTGATTCTCTGGGCGTTCCGCGCCGGTGTGCTGCACGATGCCGGTGGCGATGGAATGGTGTTTTCGTTCACGGACAAGGATACGATCCCGGTGCAGCGTTTCTCGGCTTCCGACGGACGCCGCATCGTGCCGGGAGGTACCACGGTGCGTGACGGCAGTCATCTGGCACCGGGGGTGATCGTCATGCCGCCATCCTACATCAACATCGGGGCCTACATCGGTGCGGACACGATGATCGACAGCCATGTGCTGGTCGGCAGTTGTGCGCAGATCGGGGCGCGTGTGCACCTGAGTGCCGGGGTGCAGATCGGTGGCGTGCTTGAGCCTGCCGGCGCCTTGCCGGTGATCATCGAAGACGATGTGATGGTCGGTGGCAATTGCGGCATCTATGAAGGTGCGATCGTGCGGCATGGAGCGGTGATCGGCACGGGTGTGATCCTGAACGGCTCGATGCCTGTGTATGATCTCGTGCGGGGCGTGATCTATCGCCGCACAGCCGAACATCCGCTCGAGATTCCATCGATGGCAGTTGTGGTACAGGGCAGCCGCCCCGTGAAAGGCAACTTTGCCGAGGCACACGGCATCCAGATGTATACACCGATCATCGTCAAGTATCGCGACGAGAAGACCTCGGCCGCTGTCGCACTCGAAGAAGGTCTGCGCTGATCCCGCGGTCACGTCCACAAGTTTCCATGTTGCCATTTGGCGACCTTTTCTGTAGGTTGGTTCTTCCATGCGATTTTTTTCATCGCGTGAGTTCCTGCACATAACCAGACTGCGGATGCACCGCAGCTCACCCTGATGTCGACGGCGCTCTGCGCCAGCTTTTTCTACTCCACTAATCGGACTGTATCATGACGAACGACGCGACTTCCCCCGACACCCGTGAAAACCTCCCCGATGCCGGGCCGGAAACGGCTTCAGCACCCGAGGTGACCAATCCGCCCGCTGTTGAAGGTGTCGGCAATGATGTCGCAACCCCGGCTCAGGACATCGCGCCCGCGGAAGCCTCCGCACCAGTGACTCCTGAAGCGGATGCGCCTGCGGTTCACACACCCGCTGTTGAAGTGGTTGACGCGGCTCCTGTGGCTGACGCGGCTCCTGTGGCTGAAGTCCCCGCTGCGGATGCTCCTTCCGAGAATGCTCCCTCAGACGATGCCACCGCCGAGCCTCACAGCGAGAACGACCCAGGCACCGAAGAGGATGCTGCAGGCGGAAAACGCCGCGGTCGCAAGCGTCCTCGCCTTGCCGACGATGTCGCGCGTCCGATTTGGGACGAACTCGTCGCCGCATTCGAGGGTGGGCAGGTGCTTGAAATGCACTGCTCCCGCGCGATCCAGGGGGGACTCCTCGTCGAGTACAAGGGGCTTGAAGGATTCGTGCCCAAGTCGCAGTTCTCTACCGAGGGACGCGCAGATCAGTCAGAACTCGACGCCGTGGTTGGCACCGATCTCGAACTCGTCATCATCGAATTGTCCGACTTCGACGCCCGCAAGTTCATCTGCAGCCGCAAGCGTGCGACAAAGCGCGCCCTGCTCGCCTCCATCACCAAGGGCGATGTGCGTGAAGGGGTCATCACCTCGTTGACCAACTATGGCGCCTTCGTTGATCTCGGCGGTGTCGACGGCCTCGTGCATATCTCGCGCATGAGCAAGTTCCGCATCGGCAAGCCTTCGGATGTCGCCAAGGTCGGTGAAACCGTAAAGGTGCGCGTGGTCGAGGTCGATCTCAAGAACGAGCGCGTCGCACTCAGCATGAAGGAATTCGCCGAATCGCCGTGGACCGGTACCGGAGACCGCTTCCCCGTCGGCTCGATCCAGACCGGCCGCGTGCGCAACATCACCGACTTCGGCGTCTATGTGCAGTTCGAACCTGGCATCATCGGCATGATCCACGTGTCGGATTTGTCATGGACCCGCCGCGTGCAACACCCGAACGAGGTCGTGAAAGTCGGCCAGGAAATCCAGGTCAAGATCATGGATATCCGTCCGACCGACCATCGCATGTCGCTCAGCTATAAGGACGCGCTTCCGGATCCCTGGCCGCGTCTCGCCAACATCTATCCTCCCGACACGGAGGCCACCGGCACGGTCAAGCGCGTGTCCGACAGTGGCGCCATCGTCGCCCTCGACTTCGACATCGATTGCTTCGTTCCCCGCGGCAAGATGGGCGGACGCCGCAAAGGTCCCCGTGGCGGCGCACCCACACCCGCACCGACTGTCGTTCCCGGTGATACCGTGCGTGTCAAGGTGCTCGAGATGGATATCGAGAAGCACTCCCTCATCGCCGCACTCGTGCGCGAGGATGGCGGTGGTGATTCCCGTCACGACCGCGGCGACCACCGCAACGAAGACTCCTCTTTCTCGACCGCATCCCAGCAGAGCGAACGTTCCTTCTCTCTCGGCGACATCGCCGGACTGCGCAACCTTCTGAAGGCCACACAGGATGAGGAAGTCGCCGAAGCCGCTCCCGTCATCGAGGAAGTCGCCGAAGCCGCTCCCGTCGTCGAGGAAGTCGCCACAGCCGCTCCCCCTGTCGAAGACGCTCCCGAGACTCCTGCAGAAGAGACCCCGGGCGAAGAGCCGCAACCGACTGCCTGACAGCATCGGCACATGTGTTTGTCATACAGCGAACGGCGGGTCTCCCCGCCGTTCGTCGTTCATGCCTCACTGTCGATGACCTGGTTCATCGCCCTGCGACGAGTTGCTCCGCCTCATCGAGCAGCGCGGTCATCAGCGCTGCCACCGCCTCGAAGGGTGTGGCGGTCGTGAAATCCACACCTGCATCACGCAGCAGATCGATGGAGTATCGCGAATTGCCAGATCGCAGAAACGCAAGATATCGATCGAGCGCTTCCGCCTCCCCGTCCAGTATGCGGCGGCTGATAAGCGCAGCGGCGCTGAGACCCGTCGCATACTGGAACACGTAGAAGCTCCGATAGAAGTGCGGAATCCGTGACCAGTTCACGGCGAAGAGGGGATCCATCTCGAACGCATCGCCGTAATACCTGCAGTACAAATCGCCCATCAGTCCGCTGAGCCACGAGGCGGTCAGCGCGCCTCCTGCTTCCGCATGCGCATGCGCCTCCTGCTCGAACTCCGCGAAGAGTGCCTGGTTGTAGACGGTGCCGCGAATGGTCTCGATCTGATGCATGAGCAGGTGCAGACGCAGATCCACGTCGATATCTCCGCGAAGCATGTGGTCGACGAGCAGCATCTCGTTGGTCGTCGAGGCGACTTCCGCACAGAAGATCGTATAATCACCATGAATCACAGGCTGTGATTTCCACGTGTACCACGAGTGCATCGCGTGCCCGAGCTCGTGTGCCAGCGTGAAGACATCCTTCAAGGTGCCTGTGTAGTTCATCAGGATGTAGGGATGCGCGCCGTAGGTCCAGGCCGAGTACGCGCCCGCTGTCTTGCCGCGGGTCTCGTAGACGTCGATCCACCGATCACTGAACGCGTGCCCCAGCACTGCGGCGTACTCGTCGCCAAGGGGAGCCGTCCCCGCACGCACGAGTCGGATGGCATCGTCCCACGCATACCGTTGCATGGGCGCCTGTGAAAGCGGGACGAACAGATCCCATGGACGCACGCTGTCGAGCCCGAGCACCTTCGCACGCAGCGCGATGGAGCGGTGCAGCGGCGCCAGGTGTGCGGTGACACTGGCAATCGTTGTGTCGTAGACCGCAACCGGGATGTTGTCCTGATCGAGCGCGGCATGACGGGAGGTCGGGTACGCCCGCGCACGCGCATAGAACATGTCGCGCTTGATGTGCCCCGACAGCATGGCGGCCGTCGTGTTCTTCCACGCATCATAGACCCCATACATCGCGCGAAAGGCACGTTCGCGTACCTCGCGGTCGGCAGACTCCTGCAGCGAGATGTAGCGTCCCTTGGTCACCTCGACCGGAGCACCCTCCCCTGCCTCGATCGTTCCGAACCGGATGTCAGCATCGTTGAACATGCCGAAGATCGTCGCCGACGCGCCGGTCGGTTCCAACGCCTGCGCGAGCAGGCGCTCCTCCGATTCGGGCAGCGTGTGCGCCTCCATGCGCAGGATGTCGCTCAAATGGTGCGCATACACGCCGAGCGCCGGCACCTCGGCGATGAATTCCTCCACGCGATCGCGTCCCAACCGCACGAGCTCCGGCACGAACCATGACACCGCCGCGGCATGCGCAGCCCCAACACGCATCACCCGGTCCATCATCTCCTGCGAGGCAGGATCGGTCGTGTCTTCATCGTGCCTGCGGAATGCGTAGGTGCCGAGACGCCCCGACAACACGGAGAGCTCATCCTGGAACTGGAGCCACGCCAGCAGGTGTGCCGCCGATTCGGCGAGCGTGCCACGGTGCGAGGCGACACGCTCGATCATCGAACCGAGATGCGCCATGCCGTGTTCCCACTCCTCGCGCGAGGCACAAAGATCGTGCAGGGACCATGTGTCGGCCGGGGATACATCGTTGCGTGCGGGGAGTGCACCCTGCAAATCATGAGGGAGGGAGGTCATGAACATCCGACATTGTGTGGGGATTTCAGAAAGGCGACCTCCCCCCGTGGGGAAGCCGTGCGTACCGCGACATCGCGCAACATGATCAGCGCAGTGCCTGCAGTTTCTGCTGGGCGCGTGCGCGCAATTCGCTTGGGGGATCGAGGGCGATCAGTGTCTGGAAGTCCTTCTGCGCCGCGGCGAAGTCGCGCTTCCGAACGTGGCAATTGCCACGCATCATCAACGCGTCGTCATATTTGTCCGACACCGCATTGAAGGCAATCACATCGCTGAACAGCTGCAACGCCTCATCATACCGGCCGAGCGCATACTGACACTCGCCGATCCAGTACCCGCAGTTGTCGATCATGTCATTGCGATGCCCCTCGGAAATCAGTCCGCTGAATGCCTCGGCGGACTGGGAGAATTCCCGCGCATTGTACATCGTCAGAGCCGCCTGATACCGGGTGAGAAACGACTCCGCTGCGGCCGACCCCGCCGAAAATCCCGCAAGCGAGGCTCGAGCCACTACTGTCGCAGCAGCCCCACCCCCGACTGTCTCACTAGTCGTTTCGACAGGCGCCGTCTCCGTGGCGGCACTCCGCTCCTGTGGCGGCGGCAGAGCAGCATCCTCGCGTGTGAGTCCGCTTGGCGCGCTCTGTACACGTTGCGTGATCTGACGATTGACGTCATCGAGACGCAGATTCTCCTGCTCGAGCACCGACATGCGCTCGGCTGCGGCGGAAATCCGCGCTGCGCACTCGGCATTCTCGAGCTCGAGCGCGTCAACCCGCATTGCAAGCTGCTGATTCTCGTTCTCGAGTTCGGCCATGGTACCACAGCCGTTGAGTACAACGAGCGCGACAAGAGCGATGGCGGCGACTAGACGCGAGATCATGAATCCTCCAATGGATGTTCGATCGATCCCTGCATGGATGCGACGATGCAACATCTGCATAAAACGTGCTTCTTCCAACGGATACAACCACGCGGCGGGATCACCCTCTCAAACAGGAAGGATCGGAGAATCTGCCGCTGCGTGATGCACCGCACGCGCGAAGGCTCCGATCTGATCCGCCTGGGAATGATCCTCGAAATGATTGCCGATCACGATGAGGGAAGCCCCCGCGCGCACCTTGCGGGCTGCGTCCTCTGGCGTGCGGATCCCACCGCCGACAATGAGGGGAAGCGATACGACGCCGGCCACGGCGGCGATGAGCGCATCGGGCACGGATTCGGAGGCCCCACTGCCACCCTCGAGATACAGGAGCCTCATGCCAATCGTCTCCGCGGCCATCGCATGCGCGACGGCAAGTTCGGGCTTTTCACGCGGAAGCGGCTTGGAGTAACTCATGTACTCCGCGGTTGAGACGACGTCGGAGGCCACGAGCATGTACGCAGTCGAGATGGCCTCGAGGCCGAGGGCTCGCACGATCGGCGCGGCAATCACGTGTTGACCGATGAGCAGGTCGGGATTGCGGCTGCTGACGACCGATAAGAAGAGTATCGCATCCGCTTCTCCGCTGATCTGGTGCACCCCGCCGGGGAAGAGCACGACGGGACGCATGGTCGCAGACTTCATCGCCGCAAGACAGGCATCCAGGTGCGCCGTCAGCGACAGACTGCCTCCCACCAGGAATCCGTCCACCCCCTGCACCTCCGCAGTGCGGACGAAGTCCTGAAGCGTGCGTGGATCACTCTTGTCCGGATCAACAAGCAGCAGGAGCTGCGCTCGCCGCTCGCGCGCGGCGGCGCTCCATCTTCCCGTGATGTCGGTCGGTCGTGCCATCACCCCAGCGTCGACGTGATCAGCGCGCCGGCTTCGGCGAGGACGTCGTCGAGCCGCGCAACATCCTTCGCGCCTGCCGTGGCAAGGTGGGGACGTCCCCCGCCACCACCGCCAAGCCTCTTCGCGATGTCGCCCACGATCACACCGGCCTTCACACCGCGAGACTGGATCAGATCGTCCGACACCACGCAGACGAGTGCGACCTTGCCTTCGACCTCCGCCGCGAGCAGACCCACGCCCGAGGCCAGCCGCTCGCGCAGCTTGTCACCGAGCGCCTTGAGCTGCTCAGCATCGGCCACTGTCAGCCGCCCGATCACCACTGCCGCGCCCTGATGCCTCGGCGCACGGTCGATCAAATCCTGCAGCATGTCACCCGCCTGCGCGAGCGACGCCTTCGCGAGTTCCTTCTCGAGCTGCTTCGCGCGCTCGGCCAGTTCGTCTGCGTGCGCACGTTCGCGCTCGATGCGGGCGTGCAGATCAAGAATGTACCGCTCGACCCCGCGACCGGTCACGGCCTCGATCCGACGCGTACCGCTCGCGACGCTTCCCTCGGAAAGCACCTTGAACAATCCGATCTCCGATGTGTTGCGCACATGCGTGCCACCGCAGAATTCCATCGAAAACTGCTCAACCTCGATCACGTTCACGCGGTCGCCGTACTTGTCGCCGAAGAACATCAGCGCACCCATGCCTTTGGCATCGTCGAAGGGAATGTTGCGATGATGGTGCACGGGGAGCGCCTCGAGAATCTTCTCGTTGACCAGATCCTCGATCGCGCGCAACTCCTCGGGTGAAACCTTCGCGAAGTGCGAGAAATCAAAGCGAAGCCGATCTGCCTCGACGAGCGATCCGGCCTGCTGCACGTGCGTGCCGAGCACCGTGCGCAATGCGGCGTGCATCAGATGCGTCACCGTATGATTGCGCATGATGTCGCGACGACGACGCAGGTCGATCGCGGCAGTGATGGTGTCGCCGAGTGCAACCTCGAAACCCGGCACCGTGTCGATCAGGTGAATGATGTTCTGTTCGTTCCTCGCCAGCGCGGTGACAAGCGCCTCGGCTAGCGCCGTGCGTATAACTCCCGTATCACTCACCTGACCGCCGCTCTCGACATAGAACGGCGTCTGGTCCAGCACGAGGTACGATTGCGTGTCCGTACGCTTGAGACCGATGACCTCCGTGCTCACCTCGTAGGTGTCGTAGCCGACGAACTGGTAGCCCGACAGGTCGCGGGCGCGCATCTCCAACTCGATGTCGCCCGCATCGCGCCCCCCTGTCGCAATCGCAATGCGGTTCTTCGTCACCGCACGCGAACGCTCCTTCTGCGCGAAGAGCAGATCCTCGAAACGCTTGATGTCGATCGACAGACCGCGCTCCTCGGCAAGCAGCGTCGTCAGATCGATCGGAAACCCGAACGTGTCATAGAGCTTGAACGCGTCCTCTCCCGCCATCACGATCGTGTTCGCCGCCTTCATCCGCGCGACGATCTCGTCGAAGATCTCCAGACCCCGGTCGAGCGTTGCGTTGAAGCTCTCCTCCTCCGCGCGGATCACCCGCTCGACGATCGCCTGATTCGTGACGATTTCCGGAAATACCTCGCCCATCGTCTCGCCGAGCACCGACACCACGCGCCAGAGAAACGGATCCCGCATCCCGAGCGTGCGACCGAAGCGGGCCGCCCGGCGTAGAATCCGCCGAAGCACATAGCCGCGTCCCTCGTTGCCGGGCATCGCCCCGTCGGCGATCGCGAAGGTGAGCATCCGCACATGGTCGGCGATCACGCGCATGGCGATCATCTCGTCCTCACCATGATATGGCGTGCCCGTCACCTCTTCGATGCGTCGGATCACCGGCATGAACACATCGGTGTCGTAGTTCGAACTCTTGCCCTGCAGCACCGCGCAGATGCGTTCAAACCCCATGCCCGTGTCGACATGCGTAGCGGGCAGCGGGTGCAGCACTCCCTGCTCGTCGCGGTTGTACTGGATGAACACCAGATTCCAGATCTCCATCACGAAGGGCGAGCCCGCATTCACCAGCGAGGCACCGTTGCCGTCGCGCGTCAGATCGATGTGGATTTCCGAGCACGGACCGCAGGGACCGGTCTCCCCCATCTCCCAGAAATTGTCCTTCTCCGCGAAGCGGTGGATGTTCTCGTGCGGGATGTCCGTCACCTCCTTCCACAGCGCCATCGCCTCGTCGTCGTCCTTGTACACCGTCGCATGCAGACGATCCTTCGGAAGCTTCCAGACATCGGTCAGCAGTTCCCACGCCCATGCGATCGCCTCGCGCTTGTAGTAATCCCCGAAGCTCCAGTTGCCGAGCATCTCGAAGAACGTGTGGTGGTACGTGTCGCGCCCCACCTCCTCGAGATCGTTATGCTTGCCCGACACGCGGATGCACTTCTGCGTGTCGGCCGCGCGCACGTAGTCACGCGTGCCCTGCCCGAGGAACACGTCCTTGAACTGGTTCATACCCGCATTCGTGAACAGGAGTGTGGGATCGTCATGCGGCACGACGGGCGCGCTGTCAACGATGCGATGCTGCTTAGCCGCGAAGAAGTCGAGGAAGCTGCGGCGGATCTCGGTCGAGGTCATGTCTGTGTCCATGCGCGCCCGGCACAGCTGCCGTCGCGCCTGTATCGTGAGTGGTTAGAGTTCAATCTGTGTGTGAAGACCGATTTCCTCGAGGATCGCCGAGACACGGAGGCACTCCGGCATCTCGCCCGAGTAGACACACGCCTTGCCCCGCGTGTGCACCTCCCACGCCCACTGCTCGGCCTGCTCCTGCGAACAGCGCACCGCCTTCATGAGCTGCACGATGACCTCCTCGAACGTGTGGATGTCGTCGTTGAAGAGGATCACGCGGGGAGGAACATCGGTGACGGTTCCGTCGGTGACCTCGAGCTCGGTGTCCGGGTGTGCGAGGGTCATGCAGGTGTGGAATGTTCAAATCAGTCCGACATGAAAGGTACGCAGGCACATCCCCTTGTGCAAGGCGGAGTCACAGCATCACCATCACGCCCTCGACGGCGCGCAGCGCATCCTTGCGCTCGAGTGCCTGCTCGGCGTCGACGACGTAGACGGCGATGCGCCACGACATGTAGGCGTCCTTCGATGAGGGATGCTTCTCGCACGTGTAGGGAGCACCGTCCTGATGGAAGATGATGGCGGACTCGAGCCGCGCGTCCACGACGGGATCGTTGCGGCAGATCAGCGTGATCGGGTAGAACCCTGGGAAGTCGTGCGCGGCGCGCATGGCGTCGAGCAACTGCTCGCGGTCAACCGACATGGGCACCACCTCCGGTGAGCTTGAGTCCCACAATACCCGCCACGATCAGGAGCATGCAGAGAATGCGTACCGTGTCGCGAGGCTCGTTAAAGAGTATCATGCCGAGGATGGCCGTGCCCACGGCGCCAATACCGGTCCAGATCGCATACGCCGTTCCAATCGGAAGCTCCCTGACCGCCTGCGACAGAAACACGAAGCTGGCGATCATGAGCACGACGGTCACCACGCTCGCCACCGGCTTCGAGAATCCCTCGGTGTACTTGAGTCCGATCGCCCAGGCAATCTCGAACACTCCCGCAATCATCAGATACACCCACGCCATCCGCACCTCCGTTTCGATTCATACCTCCCCCAAGATACGAATCTCCCGCAACCTCGTGCCGGAGGAGCAGGACGAAAATCCGTGATCATGCGGGTGGTGCATGATCACGGAATCTGAAGGGGGTGATGCAGTAGGATCAGGAGACGGGACGGCGGCGGGCGACCCAGGCGACGGGGAGGGGCGGGCGACGCTTGCGCAGATGCGCACGCACGAGCACACCGCCGAACCAAAGCGCGGCGAGCACGACACCGACCAGCGCACTCCACGCCTCGCGCGGCATGCCAGGGGGAGCCCACAGGCGCATGCCGGCAACGACGCCCGCAAGCAGCAGCACGAGCGGCACACCATAGAGCAGCAGCGAGGCCCGCAGCACCGACGAGCCCCGCACGTGAATCTCGACGGCATCGCCGACGGCCACGCCGATGTCGTCGCGTATCGTCAGCACCCGCTCGGATGCAGGTGTCGTGCGGCAGAGCAGCTTCGCCGAGCACTCGTCGCAGTCGGCAGTGGACTCGATGCGCACAACGGCCAGGCCGTTCGACGCCTCAAGCACCACCCCGCGCTCCTGCAAAATTTCCGACACGGGATTCCTTTTCTAGTTTGCCGACAGACGGTCGATCGCCTTCGTCGAACACTTGGCGAAGGGGATCTTGTCGGGATCGATCTTGTAGTAGTCGATCACCGCCAGATGCTGATCCATGTGCACCCCGGCCTCCGAAACGCGTGCGCAGATGCCACACCCCAGACACGCGACGGTGCAGACCTTCTTCGACGTCTTGGGGTCGTCGTGATTGCGGCAGAACACGAAGACCTGGCGGTCGGAGGGATGGACCTCGATCACGTCACGGGGACACGCGGTCACGCACTGTCCGCATCCCGTGCAGAGTTCGTCGATTACTTCCGGGAGACCGTTTGCGTTGAGCAACAATGCCCCGAACTGGCAGGCCTCGATGCAGTCGCCTCCGCCGAGACAGCCGTAGAGACATTGCTTGTCGCCGCCTGCGAGCATCGCCGTGGTGGCGCACGATGAGGGACCGCTGTACTCGATCAGCTTCTGTGCAGCCTCCGCGGCGCCACCGCGACAGAGCACACGTGCAACCATCTTCACGGCACTGCCGGCTTCCACACCGAGCACGCGGGCAATCTCGTCGGCCACGGGCTGACCGCCAACGGGACATCCCGTCACGCTCACAGTTCCCTCCACGACGTTGACCGCAAAATCGTAGCAGCCTGCATTGCCGCAGGCACCGCAGTTCGCGCCGGGAAGTTGTTCGTTGACATCGGCGATGCGGGGATCCTCTTCCACGCGCAGGTTGCGATCGGCGATCGCAAGCGCGCCGGCGAAGAACAACCCGAGTCCACCCATCGTGGTAACTGCGATGATGAGTCCGAAATCCATGTGCTATCTCCTGAGAAAGCGGTCGAAACCGCTCGACTGTGTGCGCCGTCCGGCGCTGTCGATGATGAGAACCTCCACGTCGGACAGGCGTTCGGCGAGCGCAAGTCCGCGGGTCGGACCGAGCACGAAGATGCCTGTCGCAAGCGCATCGGCCGTCGCATCGTCGGGGGCGATCACAGTCACGCTGCGGCACCCGCCGGCGGACATGCCGGTGGAGGGATCAAGGATGTGATGATACCGGCGGCCATCCGCCTCGAAAAACTGCTCGTAGTCGCCGCTGGTCGCGACGGCTTCGCGCGTGACGTGAAACTCGGTCACGAGACGCTGCGGGTCTCGAGGATCCTGCACGCCGACTGTCCATGTGCCGCCGGTAGCGCGCACTTCGCCTCCCGCATTCACGAGCGCCTCGCGAACGCCATGCTGCGCGAGCACTGCAACCGCGCGATCGACGGCGTAGCCCTTCGCGATCGCGCCAAAATTGAGCGCAGCACCGTTCGTGCGCACGAGCGTGTCGCCGGCGAGCACGACGTGCCTCCAGCCGCTACGTGCCCGCGCAGCCTCGAGCGCCACCGGCGAGGGTACCGCAGGCTCGCCGGTCTCAAATCCCCAGACGGTGATCAGATGCTGCAGAGCGACATCGAAGGCGCCGTCTGTTTGGCGCGTCAATGCGTCGCACTGCGCGACGAGTGCCGCAGTCTCCGCATCGAGCACCACGCGCGCATCGTCCCCGCGATTGAGTCGTGCGATCGGTCCCGCGTCGCCGTAGGTCGTGAACAGCGTGTCGATGCGCCGCACTTCCGCAAACGCCGCATTCACGGCGGCATCCGCAGCATCGCGGTCCATGCCGCGCACACTGATCGTGACCAGGGTGCCGAGTGCGACCTGCGTGCGTACATGCGCCCCGCCGTCCATCCCTGCCTCGCGCTCGGCCATGTGACGTCGCGTGGCAAGGAAGATGGTGAGGAACATCATGCCGAACAGCAGTACCGCACCGCCGATGCGGCGACGGCGCGAGGTGGCGGGGGAAGCCTCGCCTGACGGCACAGGGTCGGGAGGTCGGGTCACGCCAGCCATGTCTTCTGATGTCGGATGCAATGGTCCGTTGTCAGGCCGCCTCGATGCGAACGAGTGCGCGGTTGGGGGCGCAGGCCACGGCTTCACCCGGCTGGGTGATGCGACCGCGATGCACGCAGAGCCCATGCCGACAGGGGGCGGCAACCGCGACCGCACCTGCGGAGGAGATCTCGAAGGTCGAACGTCCGACGGGACCCGACACCGTGATCGTGCGGGTGCGTCCGTCAAGTGCGATGCGGTCGGCCAGTCCGCGCTCATCCTCCACCACGGCAACGAGGGACGGCGCGACGAGACGGTCGACCAGGTCGCGTTCGTCATAGTCCGCGCTCAGCATCCACGTGGCGCGCTCACCGCGCAGACGTGCACGGAGTGCGGCGAGGTGGCTTCCGAAATCGGTGTCGGGACGCACGATACCGTGCGCGCCATCCGTCAGCATCACATCCGAGGTGACTGCGGCTGCACAGGGTTCCACACGCACGACGATGCGTGCGGCGGGAAACATTCCCCCACCCTGACAGGCATCGGCAATCGCTGCGCGCAGGGGCCCATCGCCTGCAAGCACGAGCGAAGCGGAGCGACCACCTTCGGGCAGACGCGCGAGGAAGGCGCGCATGAGATCGCCCGCGAGGGCGGGATCGGTCGGCAGGAAAGCGTGCATGGCTGCGCGCGTGTGCGTGCGATGGGTGAGGATGCCGGCGCCGATGCCGGTGCCGATCGATGCGACACCGAGGGTGGCGAGCTTGAGAAAGGTTCTGCGTTGTATCATGTGAATGTCCTTGTTGCGCGTGGTCAGCTGGTGATCAGTCCGGCAAAGCCCATGAATGCGAGGGCGAGCAGGCCGGCGACGACGAGGGTGATGGGTGCGCCGCGAAACGGAGCGGGAATGTTGGCAAGGTCCAGTTCCTCGCGGATGCCAGCCATGATGCAGAGTGCGAGAGTGAAGCCTGCACCGGCACCGACACCGAAGAAAATACTCTCCAGAAAATCGTAATTCCGCAGTACCAGAAACAAGGCAAGACCGAGGATCGCACAATTCGTGGTGATCAACGGCAGGAAAATGCCGAGGGCACGGTAGAGGGGACGACTGACCTTCTTGATGAACATCTCCACGAACTGCACCAGCGCGGCGATCACGAGAATGAACGATACGTACTGCAGGTAGTCGAGTCCGAAGGGCAGGAGGATCAGGTGGTAGATCAGCCAGCTCACGATCGCGGTGAGCACCATGACGAAGGTGGTGGCAAGCCCCATCGACACGGCCGATGAGAGTTTGTTCGAGACGCCGATGAAGGGGCAGATGCCGAGAAAGTACGCAAGCACGAAGTTGTTGACGACGGCCGCAGAGAGAAAGATCAGGATGAGGTTCATGCGGCAGCCTCCTGCGTGTCGGGCCGGCTGACCGAGAGGACTTCGGTGTGCCGGGCGATGATCGCCTCGCGCTCACTGCGCGCACGGTGCGCCGTGAATGTGTTCGCTGCGCCGAGCAGCAGCCCGAAGGTGATGAAGGCGCCCGCCGGGAGTATCATGATCAGCCAGGGTTCGAATGCATCGGGCAGGACCTGCATGCCGAAGATCATTCGCGACCCGAGGGCCTCGCGAATGCTGCCGAGCAGCACAAGCACGATCAGGAATCCCGCTCCCATGCCGAGGGCATCGAGTGTCGAACGCACCGGACCGTTTTTCGACGCGAACGCTTCCGCGCGACCGAGGATGATGCAGTTGACGACGATGAGTGGCACGTAGGGTCCCAGCGACTTCGACAACTCGGGGAACTGTGCACGTAACACAAGGTCGGCCACGGTGACGAAGGTGGCGATGATCACGATGTATGCGGCGATGCGCACCTGCGCGGGAATCAGCGAACGCACGAGCGATATGATGAGGCTCGAGAAGACGAGCACGAATGTGGTCGCCAGCGCCATCGCGATGCCGTTCATCGCAGACACGGTCACTGCCAGCGTCGGGCAGGTGCCGAGTATCTGTCGGGCGATGGGATTCTGATCCCAGAGTCCCTTCACGAATTCCCGTGTGAGCGTGACCTGGGTTTTCATTTGACCTTGCCCTCCTTGATCGCCGCCCGCAGCGTTGCGAGGGCATCGTTGACGATCCGCACCACGGCCTTCGACGAAATTGTCGCGCCGGTGATGGTCTGGATTTCATTCGGCGCCGACGGCTCGGCACCCTTGACGGCAACCACATCCGGTTGGGCCACCAGATTCGTGAACTGTGTGCGGAAGGGATCCTCGACGACCTTGGTGCCAAGACCCGGTGTCTCGACCTGTTCGAGGATCTCGAGTGCGATCACCGTCGATGCGTCGGGCGACACACCAGCCATCAGGCGGATCTTCCCCTGGAAGCCGTTGCCGGCGTAGGCCATTGCGAAGCCGATCGGCTGCTGCGCCCCGTCAAACACGCGGTAGAGTTCGCACCCCGCCCCTGCAACGGACTCGTACGACTTCGCCGAGGGCTGCACGAGATAGATGGCGCGTTCGGTGTCGCGCCTCTGATTCTCGGCGATGTGCGGCACGGCCCATCCGTTGACGAACGAGAGCGCGCCGCCTGAAATCACGCCGATCACCGTGAGCGTCGCAAGCATGTGAAGGACGGTTTTCATGACGCCTCCCCGAAGATGCGCGGCCGCGTGTAGCGGTTGATCAGCGGCACGAACGCATTCATGAAGAGGATGGAGTACATGACCCCCTCCGGCAGTCCCCCGAACAGGCGGATGAGCACGAGCGTCAGCGAGATGCCCACACCGAAGATCCACATGCCCCGCGAGGTCAGTGGGGAAGTCACCATGTCGGTGGCCATGAAGAAGGCGCCGAACAGGAATCCGCCCGCAGTCAGCTGGAAGACGGGGTCTGGATATTTCGCCGCATCGAGCATCCAGAAGATGCCGCTGAACACGGCCATCGAGAGAATCATCGATGCGGGAATCCGCCAGTTTGCCACGCGCGTCACGCAGAGCGCGAGTCCGCCGAGCAGCACCGCGATCACCGACGTCTCACCGAGGCTTCCCCCGACATTGCCGACAAGCAGCGGGATGAGGGGAGTGGCGATATGATCGAACTTGAAGGCGGCCAGAGGCGTCGCACTCGTGACGGCATCCACCGCGAAATGCGGAGCGACCCAGGTCGTGATCGCGACGGGAAAGGCCGCCTGCAGGAATGCGCGCCCGACAAGGGCGGGATTGAAGATGTTGTAGCCCAGACCTCCGAAGAGGACCTTGCCGATCGCGATCGAGAACACGGCGCCGAGCGCGGTGAACACGAGCGAGAAGTTCGGGGGCAGGACGAGTCCGAGCAGCAGGCCGGTGATGACTGCGCTGCCGTCGGAGACGGTGACCGGCTGCCGGCGCAGACGCTGCAACGCCGCCTCGGTCCCGACGCACACGGCGACGGCGACAAGGGGGATCAGCAGTTGCATGGGACCGAAGAACAGGGCCGCTGCAATCAGCGATGGGACGAGGGATGCAACGACGAACCACATGACTTTCTTCGTGGTCCATCGTCCCTTGAGATGTGGCGACGAGGCGAGCAGCAGTTCGCCCGGGCCCGACGCCTCGGTGACGGTGAGAGTCGACATGTGTCTGGGTTGGTGTACGATCGGTTCGTGATTTCGAATGTCGGTGCTGCTGTGCTTCGCGGAGACCTGTTCAGGCGACGGACTGCCGCGCCCGCTGCATGTCCTGCACGCGCTTCTTGCCGAGACGGATCCATTGCACGAGCGGGATGCTGGCGGGACATGCGTACGCACAGGTGCCGCATTCCATGCAGACGGTCACGCCCAGCGCTTCGGCGTCTTCGTCGCGTCCCAGCTCCGACAACCGTGCCAGCCGCGTCGGCATCAGATGCAGGGGGCACGCGTCCACACAGGTGCCGCAACGCAGGCAGGCCGTCTCTTCGCGTCGCTCGACCTCCTCGCGCGTGAGCACGACAATGCCCGAGGTTGCCTTCATGAGTGGTGCGGTGAGATCATGCTGCGCGACGCCCATCATGGGTCCGCCTACGATCACCATCGCCGCATTCTCGGTCACCCCGCCGCAGAAGTCGAGCACGGCGCTCAGCGGTGTGCCCACCGGCGCGATGATGTTCTTCGGTATCCGCACGCCCGTGCCCGTCACGGTGAGGGCGGCAGTGATCTGCGCTTCGCCGCGAACGACCGCATCGGCCACGGCCACCGCCGTCCCGATGTTTTGAATGACCACACCGACATCGAGCGGCAGCTTGCCCGGTGGGACCTCACGGCCCGTAACCGCGACGATGAGCATCTTCTCTGCGCCCTGCGGATAGCGCGTGCGCAAAGACTCAACGGAAAGTCCTTCAACACCTTCGACCGCGCGACGCATCGACGCAATCGCGTCGGATTTGTTGTCTTCGATGCCGATCACGCCGCGGGTGACGCCCAGTGCACGCATCATCAGCCGCATGCCCGTCACAACATCAGCGCCGCGTTCGATCATCAATTGCTCGTCGCGCGTCAGGTACGGTTCGCATTCGCAGCCGTTGAGAATCAGCATTTCAATGGCGACACCCTCGGGCGGCTGCAGCTTCACATGCGTCGGGAACGCCGCGCCGCCCTGCCCCACGATGCCCGCATCGCGCACACGCGCACGAATTGCATCGGCGTCGAGGCTGTCGGGATCGTGGGGGGGAAGGAGAATCGGACCTGCATCCTCGATGACCACATCGGCGGCGGATGCATCCTGCAACGGCGTCGAGTCACCATTGTCCGGTGCGATCACGATCGCGTCCTTCGGGAAGCCGCTGCTGTGCGGCTCACGCCCCACGCTGCGCACCACACCCGTGACGGGACTGTGCACAGGTGCGGAGACAAATCCCTCCGCGACTGCGACGACTGCACCGGCGCGTACACGTTCGCCCTTCTTGACACGCGGTGTGGCTGCGCGCCCGAGATGCTGCGCGAGTGGGAGGATCACCACGTCCGGCTGCGGCATGGTGACAAACGGTTGATGAGACGTGCGCTTTTTTTCCTCGGGAGGATGCACGCCTCCACGGAAGCTCTTCAAGCCCATGATCTGCGTATGGTAAGGGGAAGGACTGCGGAAGGGAAACCGCCCGATGTCCGGGCTGTATGGGAAAGCATGCGGCGAAGCCGAAGGTGCGTGATTGTGAAATAATTCTCGATAAATATGCGCATGCGCAGCGACATTTCCAAACCTCCTAATCCGATTTTCTGCAATAGCCGGACGACTTGCATGTTGCGTCACGAATTCGTAGCTACGGACTCCACCTTTTCGCGCACCACCGTACTCGCACACCGTGCGTTTCCGCCACCGACGGAGTGTCTCATGAAATGCATTCTGACGCTGTTGCTGATCTGCATGCTCGCAGGCACAACCACTTCCGTGTCGCGCGCGCAGTCGCCGGCACCCATCATCGTCGATCACACATCGGTCTCCCTTTTCGACCGCATCCCTCCGCAGTGGTACGATGCAGCACGACATCTGCGCATGCTGTTCATGGACCGCTCGGTCGGCGGGAACATCAGCGATGCACTCGACTGCCTTGCCGCGCCGGTCGCTTCCGCACCGAGCCGCTGCAAGCGCTGGGAACACACCGGCACGCCCCCGTTTTCCTCCGATCCCTCCGAGGTGTCATGGCCGGGTGTGTGGAGCCGCGCGAACTGGCGCTATGAATACTGGCCCGCGAACTGCAATCCCTGGTACGGCAGCGTCGACTGCTTTGCGCAGTTCATCGAACCACGCATCGACAGCTTCGACGTCGTCAGTTTCCAGTTCAGCTACCTCGAGGTCGCCCAGGGCTCCAACATCGCCCATCCGGTGGATGGATTCTTCGGCACACGCACCGACAGGGGGACGGCAACTGCCTATGCCGCCCTCGCGGCGCGACATCCGGACACGCGGCTGATCTGGTGGACGACCTCGCTCGCCCGCGGCATCGGCTCGGCCGAAGCACGCGACTTCAACGATGCGATGCGCGCACACGCGCGTTCGAACAATCTCATCCTCTTCGATGTCGCCGACATCCTCTCGCACGCGCCCGACGGCGCGCCCTGCTACGACAACCGCGACGGCAGGCCCTACACCTTCGGCAGCAACACCGAGAACCATCCCGATGACGGCCTCGACCTCCCCGCGATCTGTCCCCACTACACGACCGAAACCGAAGGGGGACATCTCGGCTCTGTCTCCGCAGGCGGCATTCGCGTGGCAAAGGCATTCTGGGTGCTCATGGCACGCATCGCCGGGTGGCAACCCGAGGGCGACACACTCTTTGCTGCGACACCCCTGACGGACATGGGCTCCTCGATGTACAAGTCCTTTGATGGGGGATTGTACGGAAGTGGAAGCAACACGCTGCCTGCGGCGCATGCGCTCGCCGGTCGCCGCCTTGCGGAAGCCATCGAGCCCCTCGACACCCTTGGACGTCCGGATCCACAGGGAGCAATCGTCCTGCTCTCGATCGGGATGTCGAACGCCACGCAGGAGTTTTCCGCGTTCCAGGCGATGGCCGATACCTTCGCACTGCGGAATCCCCGAGTCGTCGTCGTCGATGGTGCGCAGGGGGGACAGACTGCCTCGATCATCAGCAATCCCGATGCTGCATTCTGGACGAACATCGAGCGGCAGCGTCTGCCTGCGCGCGGCGTGCGTGCCGCACAGGTGCAGTCAGTCTGGCTCAAAGAGGCCAACGCCGGCCCCACACAGGCCTTCCCCACCCATGCCTACCAGCTGCGCGACGATCTGGCCTCCATCGTCCGCGTGCTGCGCATCAAGTATCCCAACCTCATGCAGGTGTTTCTCTCGAGCCGCACCTACGGCGGCTACGCAACAACCACCCTGAATCCGGAACCCTACGCCTACGAGAGCGGGTTCGCCGTGCAATGGCTCGTGCGCGCGCAGATCGACGGGGAACCGTCGTTGAACTTCGATGACACGGATCCTCGCGCGCCATGGCTTGCATGGGGACCCTACCTCTGGACGAGCGGCGCGACGCCGAGAGCGGCTGATGGACTCGTCTGGCTGCCGACGGATGTCGCAGCCGATGGCACGCACCCTTCCCCGAATGGTCGGCTCAAGGTTGGCCGGCTGCTCCTCGACTTCTTCGCATCGGATTCGCTCACAGCATTGTGGTTCCTGAAACAGACGCCCACGGCCGTGGAGGCTCTGCGCACACCGCCATCACTGCATCTGTCTGTTGCGCCACATCCCGTACGTGGAGGTACGCTCCTCACCTTCACACTCGGCGAACCCGCATTCGTGCGCATGGAGCTGTTCGACATGCTCGGCGCACGTGTCGCCGTGCTCGATGTGGGGGCGCGTGGTGCGGGAGCACACACAGTCGCGTTGGATGCCTCGCGTGTACTGCGCAGTCCGGGTGTGTACCTGGCACGGGTGACGGCGGCGGGCACGGCTTCCCCCGATGTGCGCGTTGCCACGACCCTGCTGAGCGTGCTGTTGTGATGAGCGTGCCGAGCTGAGCCAGGAACATTCCACAAATCACCGTTCTTCGCTACATTTGGAGTTGGCCACAATTGAACCGCACAAGAAGGCACTCCTTCCCATGATCATGATGAAATTCGGCGGCACGTCCGTCGAAGACGCCACTGCCATGCGCAACATGTGCACGATCGTCGGCTCCCGTCTGCACGCGCGCCCGGTCGTGGTGCTCAGCGCCTGCGGAGGGGTTACCAACGCGCTCATCCGCTGCGCCGAGCTTGCGGCCGAGGGGCGAGACGCGCAGGCCCGCGCGATGCTCAAGGATCGCGTCGCAGACCGCCATTACGAGATCATCCAGCAGCTCGTCAACGGACTCGGCGAGCAGGACCGTCTCATCCGCATGTTCACCGCCTGGTTCGACGAAATCGAACATCTGCTCTACGGCATCGGCATCACCGGCGATCTCTCACCACGCGTGCTCGACTTCATCAGTTCCTACGGCGAGCGTCTTTCGACCGCCATCGCCGTCACCGCACTGGTCGAGGCGGGGCTGCCCGCCGAGCTCGTCGACGCGCGAACGCTCGTCGTCACGAATTCCGTTTTCGGAAAAGCGGATCCGAATCTCCCCGAAACCCGTCTGCGCTGCGAGAAGCATCTGCTTCCGCTGCTGGCCCGCGGCATCGTACCGGTGACCCAGGGTTTCATTGCGGCCAACGACCGGGGCATCACGACGACGCTCGGGCGTGGGGGATCCGACTACTCCTCTGCCATCATCGGTGCCGTGCTCGAGGCAGCCGACATCGAGATCTGGACCGACGTCGACGGCATCCTTACCGCCGATCCCAAGCTCGTGCCCGGCGCGCTGCGCGTCAAGGAGATGTCGTTTCGCGAGGCGTCCGAGCTCGCCTACTTCGGCGCGCGCGTGCTGCACCCGAGCACGCTGCTCCCTGCGATCGAAAAGGACATCCCCGTGCACATCTACAATTCGCGGCGGCCGCATGCCGGAGGCACGCTCATCCGTGCCGAGGTGCCACCCAGCAGTGCCACGGTCAAGAGCATCAGCTACAAGCGCGGCATCACCGTGCTCAACATCTCGTCGACGCGCATGCTCGGAAGCTACGGCTTCATGAAGCGCATCTTCGACATCTTCGACGCACACACGACCTCGGTCGATCTCGTCACGACGAGCGAGGTCAGTATCTCGCTCTCGATCGACTACACGCCCTCGCTCGATGCGCTCATCACCGACCTCGAACAGTACGGCCGCGTGCAGGTGCAGCGCGGCAAGGCCATCGTCTGCATCGTCGGCGAGCGCCTGCGCTCGGAAAAAGGTGTGGCCGCGCGCGTCTTCAGTCGCCTGACCGACGTGCCGATCGACATGATCTCCCAGGGTGCCTCCGAAATCAACCTCACCTTCGTCATCGACGACGAACGCATCCCCGACGCCGTCCGCGAACTGCATGAGGAGTTCTTCTCGACCGTCACCGCCGAAGGGATCTTCGAGTGAGCGACGTGTTCCTGCCGGCGCCACTCGCTCGGCATGAGGGACGCCTGTTCTTCGACGGCGTCGACCTCGCCCGTTGCGCGGCGCTCGCCGACACCCCCGTCTGGGTGTACGCAATCGATGCGGTCGTCGAGTCCTACCGCACCTTCGCCGATGCCTTCTCTCCGCTCCCCCTCGCGGTCAGTTACGCCGTCAAGGCCAACAGCAGCCGGGCCGTGCTCGGCGCGCTCGCGCGCGCAGGATGCGGCTTCGACGTCGGCTCCCGAGGGGAACTGCACCGGGTCCGCGCCGCCGGCGGGGAAGCCTCGCGCACGACGATGACAGGAGTCGGCAAGACAGCCGACGACATGCGCGACGGACTCGAGGCCGGCATCCACCGCTTCAATGTTGAATCCATCGAGGAATGCCTGCGTCTCGACACCATCGCCGGTGCGATGGGGCGCGAGGCAACGGTGCTCGTGCGCATCAATCCTGACGTCGACGCCGTCACACATCCCGCCATTGCGACGGGACTCGCAGAACACAAGTTCGGACTCACACCCGACGACGTGCGCGAGGCCCTGCCACGCCTTGCCGCACTCGCGCACGTACGGGTTGTGGGATGGAGCATGCACCTCGGCTCGCAGATCACCGATGCGGAGATCTTCGCGGCGGGACTCCGTCGCCTGCTCGCGTTTGCAGCCGAGGCCGCACCCGCGTTTGCACACACGGAACTCGAGATCAACATCGGCGGTGGACTCGGCGTCCCCTATCACGCCACGCAGTCCGCGCTCTCCCCCAGCGTGCTCGCGCTCACGCTGCGCCCGATCCTCGACGCATCCCCCCTGCCCGTCGCGCGGTTGCACGCCGAACCGGGACGCACGCTCGTCGCCAATGCGGGAGTGCTGCTCGCGCGGGTCGAGTACGTCAAGCGAACCGCGGCACGTACCTTCGTCATTCTTGATGCTGGGATGAACGACCTCGTGCGACCGGCGCTCTACGACGCCTGGCACGAAATCGTGCCGCTTGTTGATCACGGCGACCGCGGCGTGGAAGTCGTCGATGTCGTGGGTCCCGTCTGTGAAACTGGAGATACCTTCAGCGTGCAACGGAGGCTTCCGCGCATGGCCGACGGTGACCTCGTCGCTGTGCTCGGCGCGGGAGCCTATGGTGCCACGATGAGTTCCACCTACAATGCGCGCCCCCTCGCGCCGGAAATCTGCATTCGCAATGGCGAGCTCATTCTCACCCGCCGTCGCCAGTCCCTCGACGAACTCCTCGCAGGCGAACTCCCCGTCGCCTGAGCCGCACAGCCTCAGAGCCTGAACAGCAGCCCTGCTTCGACCGCAACGCCACTGAATGTCCATGTCATGCCGTTCCCCATCGAGGTCAGCGGCAGTACGTACTGCGCCTGCAGGTTGACGAGCAGGTCTCCGACCGGCAGCAGCGTGCCGGCCACGAGCAGCGCACGCAGTCCCGATTGAGCGAGGCTGCGGTCGTCGTCGAAGAGCACATGCTCGCGGCCACCGGACATGAACACCGCACCCGGGGGATCGATGATGCGCTCATCGAGCCGGTGCGATTGCGCAAGCGGCAGTGCGAGCGAGGGACCCGCGCCCGCATAGATGCCACCCCATCCGACATGATACACGCCGACGAGGTCGATGACCGCAAGGCCGAGCGAGGTTTCGAGTGTTTGCTCGAAGGTCGCGTCGGTGATCATGTCATCGCCGGTCAGGATCAGATACGACGTGCGTCGCTCCTGCGTCGTCGACCACTGCGCGAACGATACAGCGCCGATCACCGAGATCTCGTCTGACAGCGCGCGCCCCAGACGAATCCCGACGAGAAATCCCCCGCCATCACCCGCCGTGAAGCTGCAGCAGTTCCCCACCCGGCCGTCGCCGACCGTGATCGTGCCGCTCGACGACAGCAGCATGTATCCCGCGCCCGCCCCGACGAGCCAGTCGCTGCCGTCGCCGGCATCGGCCGTGCCCGGCATCGCACCATCCTGAGCACGCACGGCGCTCGACATCGCCGCGAGCAGCACGGCGCAGCACATCCATCGCATCAGATTCATTGTCGCGAGAACTCCATGATTCGTGTGTCGTGTCCGCATGTCGCCCTCACAAATGCACGATGCGGTAGATGCTCTCGATGCCCGTCGCACTGAATCGCAGCAGGTACACACCGGAAGCCAGCGACGCCATGTCGAGCACGCGCGTGTGATCGCCCGCTCCGAGCACGCCGTCATGCAGCGCGCGCACCTCGACGCCGAGCGCGTTCAGAAGACTCACGCGCACCTGCCCTTCCTCCGCGACGCGGAAGCGCACCGTGGTCGCCGTGGCAACAGGATGGGGATGCACCGAGAGGATGCCCGCACGCATGCCTTCGACGAGACGTGCGTCGTGCCAGCAGATGCCGTCAATCGCCACCTGCATGTCCGACCGCACCCCGATGGGAAGCCACGGCTCCGCAACCGCGTCGGTCAGTTCGACGTCAGTCCATGTCGCATTGCCAAGCAGCGGCAGATAGGATGTGCGGATGAAGAGCGTGTCGACATCGGTCAGTCGAAACGGTGCCCCGACACGAATGTCCGTGGTCACCGTCAGACGGTCCCACGTCCACATCTTGTCATGCGTAATGCTGTCGCGGGCGAACACGATGCTGAAGGCACCCTCGCGATCGTAGTGGGACAGCGGTTGCGGCGCCAGCACCGTCTTGTTTGTCGCAAGCGTGAGCCGGATGCGCTCGAGCGCCTCGCCGCCGTAGAGCGAGCCGCGCATGCGGATTGGTACGCGCACGACCGAGCCCATGTCGACGCGCAGACGTCCCTCGACGTAGAACAGCAGGCTGTCGCGTGTGGCGATGCGCGTGGGAACGTACGTGGTGTCAGGCGTGCAGCCCTGCCAGGTGACCATGATGTTCGAACGATGATTCCCCGCCGTCGCCCGCTGCATGCACACGCGCAGCGTCGTGTCGCTGCCCGCTGCGAGCATGGGCAGCACGACCGGCGTGCCTCCGACGTCTCCGCCCGAGATGCGGATGTTCGTCACGGGGGCTTCCCCCGTCACGCGCAGGCGAAGGAGTCTGCAGACGATGGCACCCGTGGCCACGCGTCCGAAGTCGAGGCTGTCCTCATCCACCACCAGCTCGGGTACGACCGTGCGCGCCCTGAGTACGACGGGAAAGAGCCGGTCGCGACCGACGACGTGAGCGATGTCCTGCATCGCATCGTCGAGCGTCCTGCGATCGGATGCATGGGCGAAGTGCCCGCCCGTGCTGTCGCAGATGGACTGGTAGCGCGACAGGGTCGGTGCCGCCAGGGCAACGACGAACAGGCGCACATCCCGCAGACGTGCGGCTGCGATCAGCACGCTGTCGCTCGGCGTATCCGTACACGCGTGATCGCTTCCCGCCAGCGCCACGACAATGCGCGCCTCGTTGTCGCGCCGTCCCGCGTCGACGATCGCGCCGAGCAGGACGCTGCGCAGACAGCTCGTCGCAGCTGTCGCCGTGTCGGGCAATGCCACCTGCAGCGCACTGCGCGTCGTGTCCCAGTCATGGAACAAACGAAGTGTCGCGTCGTCATAGGTCGAGACAGTCAGTTCGTCGGGTCTGCCGTCCGGCACGATCATGTTCTGGATGTACATACCTGCGGCATACCGCATGGCGTGATGCACGGAAACGGGTCCGTCGAACGGTGTGCCGAGGGTCGTTGCCGCAGCGTCGAGTACCAGGGAGGTCGAGGTCGCAAGGCGCGTGGTCGAACGCAGCAGCACGCGACTCGTATCGCTGCGGGATTCGCCTGTCGCAACAGTATAGCAGACGCGAACGGGGTAGGATCGGTCCGCAGGCAGTATCACCACATTCGTCGGACGCTCGTGGCGGAACGGTTCGCCCGGCAGGGAAACCGCCGTGAAGGCGAGCGACGAATCGCCGGTGTTGTGCACCGAGTATTCGATGCATGTCTCACCTGTCCCGCAGGGCAGTGCACCCATGTCGACGGTATCTGAATCAAGAGCGAAGCGCGGCGTTTTCCAACGACTGCCCGTCCATGTCCACGTCGTGTCACCGCCGTCCGATGTGGCGCGCCCGCGCAGATGCACGACGAGCGAGCCTGTTTCGCAGCCGTTGTGCGTGAAGCGGATCGAGTCGGCAAAGGTCCCAGCGCTCGCCGGTTCGAAGCACACGTGCAGCGACCGCGGCTGACCGGGCTGGATCTGCGTCGCAATGTCTCCGGTCATGCTGTACGGTGCGCGGGGACCTTCGACACCGAGCAATGTCAGTGGTGCATCGCCGTCGTTGCCGATCTCGATGGTGAGGCACTGCCGAGTGCCGGCCTTCACCGTCCCGAACTGCAACGTGTCAGGCAGGACGCGCGCCTTCGGCACGACTGCGCGGCCACGCACCGATGCCCAGAGCTGCGCGCGCTCCATGAAGCGCTGGTGGAATCCGTACACTGCGTCAAACAACTCGGACAACGTGGTAGGACGTGCATACGCGCCTCCCGTTGTGCGTGCCAGATCCTGCAGCATCGCCGCATCACCAGTCCCGAGATCGCAGATGAAGATGCGGAATCCCTCCAACCGGGCCTGGGATTTCACCTGATCGGCGTTCAAGGCGCCGCAGGCACCCCCACCGTGCTCGCCGGACGTGAAGAGCAGCAGCACCTTGCGCTGCGGTACGCCACGCATTGCGACCATTGCCCGCACCAGCGCGTCGCTGACGCAACCGATCGTCCCCAACGCCACGCGCGGCAGCGAGTCGCGCAGCGCGAAACGATCGTTCGTCATCGGGACGAGTTCGCGAAACGAGGTGGGATGCGAAAACGCGAACAGTGCACCCACATCCCTCGCGTTCCTGTTGTCGAGCATCAAACGAATGCTCTCGAGTGCCGCACTGCGCTGCATCGCCAGCCGGGCGCTTCCCCCCTGCCATGCCACGTTCATTGAATCGCTCACATCGAGTACCAGTCCGATCGCTTGATCGATACGCGAATCGGCCACGAAGTCCACACGCTGCGTGTCGACCTGCGGGGCTTCCGACGGATGATAGCACACCTCGAAGAGCCGCGACTCCTTCGGCTGCAGCGTGAACGGCACGGGGATGTCCCCCGCGAACGGCGCGATCAGCGCCGAGGACTCGTGCACGACCAGCACCGTATCCCCCTCGTTGACGAAGCGCAGCTGCCTGCACTCGGTCGTGTTGCAGAAGGTCGTGTCGTCGGGCGGCGCGGTCCACTCCACGCGCAGCACTGGATACCGCACGCCCCGCAGCGAGTCGGATACGGCAATTGCGCTCATCGGCAGAAACAGCTGCGTGTCGTCGCAGGCCGAGACACGGAATGCGAAGGTCGGCTGCTGCGTGCGCGGTTCGGTCGGTGTGTAGCACAGCACGCCGGTGACCGACGTTCCCGGTGCCAATGAGTCTCCAGCCACACGCAGATCGTAGGGCAGCATGACCACGCGACGCACGCTGTCGAGATGCAGATACGCGTTGCCCTGGTTGCGCACGGTGATCGGTAGACATTTCGTCTGTCCCACGCGCACGGTGTCGAAGTCGAAGGCGAGAGGCTCGATCGAGAGTTCGGGACTCACTCCCCGCCCCTTCACCACCAGCGTGTCGGGAATGTCCTGACTCGCACGTGTGGCGATGTTCCGGTAAATCGAGACGAGATCGAGCTTCGACTTGGCGCTGTAGTAGAATCCCCCGGTTGCCAGCGCAATGTCTTCGAGACCCGCCCTGCTCACCGAACCGATCGTGATCACATACACCCGCACGCCGGCAGCGAGGGCTTCCGCAATCACGCTGTCGGAGGTGGCGCTTCCGCATGAAGGACCCGAATCATCCCCATCCGTCAGCAGAGCGAGGATCTTCCAGTTCTTCCTTGTGGCCAGATCTGCGATCGTGCGCGTGAGCGCCTGGTAGGTGCAGGTGCTCGTGCCGTTCGCCACCGACGGAATCGCCGCACGCAACGAATCCAATGCGGATGTATAGCCAAGCACACGTGTATAATGCGAGATATCGTCATACGTGTAGACCGCCGCTTCATCCCTGATGTCGGCGGTGTTGAGCAGCGAGCCTATGAATGATACACCCGCCGCGTGCGCCGCCTCGATGCGGCTCGCCGCATCGGGAAAGCTCAGATTCATGCTCGCGCTCACGTCGAACAGCATCGCGATCGACAGGGGAATGCGATCATCTGCTCGAAAGGCCACGATCTGCGAATCCGCCCGCACGCCCGTTGGCCGGTAGCAGATGGGGATCACGCGGAATTCCCCGGGTTGCAGCGTGAACGGAATCGTCACATTCGCAGAAAACGGTGCCCGCAGCGCATCCATCTGCCGGACCACCAGCACCGTGTCGCCGTCATTGCGGATGATCATGTTCCGGCACTTCGTCACATGGCAGCGCGATGTGTCGAAATCGAAGGGATCATGGCGGATGGTGAGGATGGGTCCTTTGGCGGGAAATTGTGCCAGAGCCGTGCTGCCTGCAAGCAGGACGACACACGCACACACGAGGGGAAGCAGTCGTAGACGCATCTCGATTGTTCGCGCTGATGATGGGAGCCCGGAGGGAGACAATCCACCCCCCGCAATCCTGACGCTGACCGATCCTACTTGATCAATCCTTGCACTCGGTCCCGCTCCTTCTGCGCCTGCGCCTTGAAGCGGGGATCATAGCCCGGTGTCGTGATGATCCGCTCGTACATGTCGAGCGCCTGCTGGAACTTGCCGAGCATCTCATAACTCTGTCCGGCCATGTAGTATGATGATGCAGACCAGTCGATTTCCGTCTTCGTGGTCACCAGGTACGGCACCTTGAGGAACTCCGTCGCCGCCTGCGTGAAATCCTGCTTGTAGTAATAGCTCTCCCCGATGTAGTAGCGGATCTCCGCCTGGTCGTCGGGTGTCGCGCTTGGCAGCAGGGACTGGAAGTGCATCACCGCCTGATCGAAGTAGCGCAGTTTGTAGTAGAACACCCCGAGATTCACACGCTTGCGGAATGCTGTCGCATCTTCGGGCCATGTGTCCAGGAACCGCTTCGACATTTCCACGGCGGCTTCGTAGAACTTCAGTTCCTCATAGGACGTGATCAACCCGTTGAGCGCCTGCTTGAGTGCGTTCTGCGACACACGCGGCGCATCGGCCACACCCTTGAAGGCATTCGCTGCAACATCGTATCGCTCTCCGCGCAGGGCCAAGCGCCCAAGTGAGAGCTGGGACTCGATGGCGGCCTCGCTACCTGCATGCTTCGTGGCAACCTCGGTCCATTTCTTCTCCGCCTGTGCATCGAGATTCTGCGCCTCGTCGCAGCGGCCCATCCAATAGAGCCCGAGTGCCGCGATGGCCGGCGTCTCCGAGTCGGACATGTCGTCAAATACCTCCGCCGCCTTCTTGTACTGCTTCTGGCGAAACAGAAGCTTCCCCCGCTCGATCTCGAATTCATCGAACACCGGCTGCGCGTCGGGAAACTGCGTCTTGAACTCGGTGATCCTCTTTCCCGCCTCCTCCACCTTGTCCGACCGGTAAAGCGCCACAATGCTGCGGGAGAGTGCGTACGACGTTTCGATGCGCGAGGCCTCTTCGCGTGCGACGACATCGTAGGCAGCCGCGGCCTCCGCGTGGCGCCCGCTCTCCAGCAGCAGATCCGCAGCTTCGATGCGTGCCTGCCGTGAATTACCGAGCGATCCCGCCTGCTGGAAGTAGGCCGTCGCCAGCGCGACCTTCCCCTCATCCTTGAACATCTGTCCCAGCGCGAAGTATGCATCGCCTACGCGCGCCCCGGTGGGATGCTCCTCCAGATAGCGCTGCAGACTGCGCTTGGCGGCGCCCGCCTGCCGGGCGCGTGCGTGCGTGGTCGCATGGGCGAAGAGGAAAGACGCTGCCACGTCCGCTCCGAGAAATGGATTGCGCTCCACACGCGCGAGCATCGACGATGCAAGCATGGTCGCACGGTCATGCATGCCCCCCTCCGAGAGCGCTGCCAGTTCGGCAAGACGCGCCGAATCGGCCAACGGACTGTATGGAAACCGATCGGCCAGCGTCTCGAAGGTGGATGCGGCCTCTGCGTAGACGCCCGTCCGCGTGAGCACGCGGCCCAGTGCGAGCAGCACACCCGCGGCACGTTCGCCATCGGGGGCTTCCCGTTCGTACGAGCGGAAGTCGCCGATGGCGCGCTGGTAGTCTCCCTGTGCAGCACGGGCAAATCCCCGCACCGCCAGCGCGCTGGTCGCCTCCGCGGTTCCAGGAGCGCTCGTGAGAATCCCTGCCGCGATCGAATCGGCGGCACCAGGCGCACTCATCGCAAGCGCGGCATCGGCCGCAGCCAGCTCGACGGCACCGCGCCGCGCCTTCGCACCGGATGCCGCGTATGACGCTGCCGCACTGCGGATCTCCTGCGGCGTGCGGCCCTCGCTGCGAAGCAGGAACAGGTGGTAGGCTGCATCGTCCGTGCGCGGTCCTCCCTCGCGCACGATGTCCGACAGGTACTGCTCGGCTTCCGCGCGATTTCCTTCGCCCCGCTGCACGAGACGCAGGGCCGCCAGTGCACGACCCCAGCGCGCCTGTTCAGCCTCACCGGGTGTGGGATCCCCACGCAGGGCGGACTGGAATGCCTCCAATGCCGCCGCATGGTTCTTGAGCGATTCAAGCTGCAGGCGACCGAGTGCGAGATCGACCGCCGCCTTCGACGAGCCACCGCGCAGCGCGCCGAGGGTCTCGGCCACCACCGGCAGCGCCTCGTCGGCCGAGCCGCGCTGGAATCGGACCACCGTCTCGTACTGTGTGCGTGCGTCGTTCGCAAGGGGAGAGGCGGGGAATTGCCGCCACACCTGCTGGTACGCGTCCGCAGCCGCGCCGTAGCGTCCGGCCGCCGCGTATGTGCGAGCCTGACCGAACTGTGCACGGTCCGCGACAGCACTCGTGCCGTAGCGGTCGAGCACCGCCCCATAGACCTCCGCCGCACGGGTGAGATTCCCGAACGCATGCTCGGTCACATCGCCGATCGCAAGCAATGCCCAGGGCGCTGCCTCATCGATCGGATACCTGGCCAGAAATGTCTGATACGCCTGGATGGCGTCACCGGGACGCTTCCCCGCGCGGGATGCTTCTGCCAATCGGACGATCGCGAGCTTGTGCGACGAGGCGGCCGTCGTATCCTCAAGCAGCGCCCGCAAACGCTTGATCGCCGTTGGAATGTCGCCTGCTGCACGAGCGGCATCCGCCGCCTTGAGCACGACCCCGCTCTCGATCACGCCACCACCGGGCAGCACGAACAGGGAGTCGTACATGCGTGCGGCATCTGCTGCACGCCCGCCGTCGCGCGCTGTTTCGGCTGCGCCTGTCCACGCCCGCTGCCGCGCCGCCACCGGCGCACTCCGGTTCATCGCAACACGCTGGTAGTTCTCGATCGCCTTGTCCATCGAGCGGAACTGCCTGTGCAGATCACCGAGGCCGATCTGCGCATCGAGCATCGCCACTGTCTTCGGATAGGTGAGCATGACGTCGTTGAAGCGCCTTTCCGCCTCCTCCCTGTTGCCGAGCAGCATGCTCGTGCGGCCAAGGCCCACCGTCGCGCGCGCCTTCATTTCGTCGTTCGCCGACGCACTCGCCTTCACGCGCTGGAACTCGCGCTGTGCCCGGTCGAGATCTCCCGATGCGATGAGCAGCTCTGCAAGCGCGAGATTCGCGGTACTCGCCTCAGGACTCTGCGGATACTCGGTCAGAATCGCATTCAGCGTCAGACGCGCATTATCCTGATCACCCGCTCGCTGAAAGCATGTGCCTGCCTCGAGCAGGGCCTGCGCAGCACGCTTGTCCTTCGGATAGAAAGTCTTCAGCCGGGCGTATGCATTGGCCGCTTCAGACCAGTTCCGCTCCGAGGCGAACGCCTCCCCCAGCTTCCACCATGCCTCGGGCGCCCGCGGATGATCGGAGTATCGGATCGCAAAGTCCTGAAATGTCGCCCGCGCGTCGGCCGTCTTGCCTGTCCTCAGTTGTATGAGACCCAGATAGAAACGCGACTCGATCCCCAGACTCGTCGATCCGAACTTGTCGATGAACACGTGGAACTGGTCCTCTGCCTGCGAGAGCAAGCCGTCGTTGTACAACCCGACAGCGAGCTTGAACTCGGCGTTCTCACGAGTATCCTGCGCGAGGACGTGCGTGGTGAGGAGCATGACAAGGGCCGGAAGGAGATACCGCGGACGGAGCATGATTCACATGGTTTGAATGGGATGAGAAGCCTCCAATCTACCGATTCATGCCGCCGCGCACAACGCCGCATCCCGTACCCTTCCACCCTTGTTTCGCATGCCTCACTGCCCATGCCTGCGGACCTCCTGCCGGTATCGCTTCGGCGACAATCCGAACCTGCGCGTGAACGCACGAGTGAATGAAGCGGCATGTCGGAATCCACACAGGGCAAGGATGGAGGAAAGTGGGTCGTCGGTGAACTCGACGAGGTCACGGGCACGCGCCAGTCGCTGCGCCCACACGCATGCCGCCAGCGGAAGCCCCGTCGCCGCCCGGACGATGGACTCCAGGTCCTCCGGCCGAACATCGAGCGCTTCCGCTATCTCGTGCATCGCAATGTCGGTGTGAGACAGACGTTCATTGATGGCACGGCGTATGTCGTGCATGACGTCCTCCAACCTGGTATTCCCACTCATGAGGGATCCGATTGAGCCTCCGTGAACAGGAGCCGTAGGGAGTCCTCCCCCCCCTGCATGAGCGGTCGCTCCGGCAGGATCATTCGCCTCGTCGATGGCGATCGAGGTCGACGTCTCGGCGATTCCCGTCGGGAGCCCGTCCGGGCCAATCTGCAATCGCACTCCGAGTCTGTACTCGAGCCGCTCCCTGCGAGCAGTAGAAATTCGTTGCCAGGGGTTGGCTGCCCAGTTTCCGTACTCCACCTCGGTGATCTGTGCGATGACGAGAAACATGCCGAGCTCAAGGCCACGGGCAATGCGAATGCACTCACAGATGGTGTGAAACGAGTATGGAGGTTGCCAGACGAGGGCGAGCGGCGTCGGTGGGAAAGGCATGCTTGCATGTCTATCATTGGTTAGATACTTTTCTAACCGATAATACTCCGAATGGAATCAGAAAACTCACGTAATGGTCCCGCCTTTTCACGTATTCGTCCGTATCTACCATCTCTTCGTCTTTATTCGCCATCTCTCGTTGATTCGAGAGATGCAGGGGTCTAGATTCATTCAACACTCCTCAGTTGACGTGGCTGGCTTGAAAGCCGGGATCCGTGCATTCACTGCGCCGGATCCCGAAGCGTTGCTTTTCAGGCCTTCCCGTGGCACCGATCGATCGGTGGTGCGGGAACATCGCCTTCCGTACGCACCGAGGAACTGGATGCGGGAACAGCATATACTGATCGTGCAGGACGATGCAGGCATCAGCCCGTTCGCTCTCCATGGACGCGGCAGCGACACACCGCATGTCCATGTTGCACGAAGCAGCGCCGACATTATCCTGTTCTGCGCCGATCGCAGACCCGACGTTGTGATTCTGAATCTGCTCTTGCCACCCCCCACCGGTTCGGAATTCATGGAGGTTCTCCGCTCTGTCCTCCCTGAGCGGACGCCTATCATCGTCCTCTCTGCTCGCGTGATCGTCGACCTGCATGCGGCATCCGATTCCCCTTCCGAACAACTGCTGGTTGCAGGACCGTCGTTGGATGAACTTGTCGGCAATCTGCTCGTTTGGTCCGCTGCACGCCTTACAGAGAAATCCCCGGCGCTCACAATACCGGAATCCCCCGACAGGCTGTTCCGCGCAAAGGTCCGCCGGTATGTGACCACGCATCTGGCAGATCCCACACTGACCGTCGTACGAGCCTCGCGGGACCTCGGGTACAGCCGTACCATCCTCCAACGACACATGCGGAACTTGTTCGGCCTCTCCTTCAAGCGCTACCTGGTCACACGCAGAGTGGATGCCGCACGCACGCTCTTCGATCTTGGCGAGACGAGCGTCACCCAGTGTGGACTCTCCGTGGGATTCAGCAATCTGAACTACTTCACAATCTCATTCCGTCGCCGCTTCAAGATGTCACCGAAACAGTACGTCCTTCACATGCGCACACATGCCTCTTCTCCAACGATTTGATTTCTGATTCGACGTTTCGTAATTTGGGAGTTTGCGTTAATTCAATTCATCAGTTTTCCTAGGAAACACATGCTCGCAGCAGACACCATCCTCTTCAGTGGAGGCGCCCAGGGCGCGGAAACCGTCTTTGGAGAAGCCGCAGAACGATACGGCGTCGAGGAAGTCAATTTCACCTTCGACGGCCACCCTCTCGCCCGCGCACGCGGCATCCGCGTCCTCAATCATGAGGAATTGCAGCAGGGCGACGTCAGCCTCACCTACATCTCCCGATTGCTGAACCGTACCTTTCCCCGCACCGACATGTTCCGCAAGATCCTCCAGAGCATCTGGTTTCAGGTCAACCACGGGCAGGAGATCTATGTTGTGGGAACGATCCAGGACGACAACACGGTCAAGGGAGGAACGGGGTGGGGTGCGGAATTCGCAAAGATCTGCAACAAGCCGCTCTTCGTTTTCGATCAGGACCGAAACGGGTGGTTTACGTGGTCGAAGGATCATTGGACTCCCTGCACGGATGCACCGGTCATCACCCATGCACATTTCACCGGCACAGGCACGCGGCATCTCGCCGAGAACGGCGCACAGGCGATCAATGATTTGTTTGCGCGCTCCTTCCCGACACGGTGACGCTCCATCGTACTCGCGCGTCAAGAAAGGGCCCCTTCGGGGGCCTTTTGCGTATGCAGCTCCCGACCTTTCCAGCTCTCGTGCGGTACGTCGTGAATCTGCCTGTGTGATGAACGCCTGGGTCATCGATCCAACTGCCGTGCAACCGGCACTCCCCCTTGCCTGCAGAGGTGATGGATCGTATGTTGATTGATCCCCGAAATCACAGGAGAACAACAGTGTCAACAACCATGCTCGATCTGAAACCCACGCTCATCTGGAAGCACTTTCATGGCCTGACCCAGGTCCCGCGTCCCTCGAAGAAGGAGGAGAAGATCCTCGCCTATCTCAAGCAACTCGTGACGGATCTCGGGTATGCGTATGAGCAGGATCCAACTGGAAACCTCGTCGTCCGCAAGCCCGCGACGCCGGGATTCGAGAATGCCCCTACCGTGCTGATCCAGGGCCATGTCGACATGGTCTGCGAAAAGAACAAGGGCACGGAATTCGACTTCGATAATGATCCCATCCGCACCGTCATCGAAGGAGAGTGGCTGACGGCCGACGGGACGACGCTCGGTGCCGACAATGGTATCGGTGTTGCCGCCGGTCTCGCCGTTCTTGAGGCGAAGGATCTCATCCATCCCCCGATGGAGTTTCTCTTCACTGTCGACGAGGAAACGGGACTGACCGGTGCCAAGGGGCTGCAGCCCGGCTTCCTGACAGCTTCCATGATGCTCAACCTCGATTCAGAGGAGGATGGCGCCCTGTATGTCGGCTGTTCTGGGGGGATGGATACGGCAGGCGTCATGATCGTCACCGAAGAGGCCGCCCCAGAAGGTTGGGTCTCCTATGATGTCATGGTCTCCGGACTGAAGGGCGGCCATTCAGGTCTCGACATCCACACGGGTCGCGGCAGTGCGATCAAGATCCTTGCCCGAACGATTTCTGAACTTGCTGAGAAGGCCGGCGTTCGGGTCTCCGTCATCACCGGGGGCAGCAAGCGCAACGCGATTCCGCGTGAAGCGGAAGCCTGCCTGTATCTCGACCCAGCACACGCAGACACTGCAATGGGAATCGTTGCCGGTCTTCAGGAGATGTTCCTCAATGAGATCGGATCCGTCGAACCTGGTCTGTCTGTCAGTCTGACATCCTGCACGGGAAACGGGAAGGTGATGGCTCGCGAACAACAGGAAACGCTGCTCCATGTCCTCCACGCCATGCCTCACGGTGTTCTGAAGATGAGCGCCGACATTCCAGGTCTGGTGGAAACATCGACGAATCTTGCGACAATCACCCGCACAGACGATCGCCTCGTGGTTGGCTCGAGTCAGCGCAGTTCCGTTGAGAGCGAGAAGTTCGATGCTGTTCGGCAGGTGGGAGCAGTCTTCTCACTCGCTGGCCTGACGGTTGAATACGGCGACGGATATCCCGGTTGGAAGCCCAACATGCAATCGCTTGCGCTCAAGTACGTGCGCGAGGCGTACCGGTCTTTGTACGCTGCGGAGCCAGAGATTAAGGCGATCCACGCTGGACTCGAGTGTGGTCTTATCGGAGAGGTCTTTCCCGGCATGGACATGATCTCCTTCGGTCCCACGATCATGGGTGCTCACTCTCCGGATGAGAAGATCAGCATCCCGATGGTATCAAAATTCTGGGACCTTCTCGTCAAGGTGCTCGACGACATTGCACGGAGCGGCAGAAACGCCTGATACCGAAACCGGGTGCAGAGCACCCGCACCACATCACCGAAGGCTGCCCTCACAGGCAGCCTTTTTCATTCCCCTACCGGACGCGAAGACATGACCGGACATATAAAAAAGCAGCCGCACGATCTGAAACCATGCGGCTGCTTGATATAAAGTTCTGGCGACTACCTACTCTCCCGGTCAGTTACCCGACAAGTACCATCGGCGATGAGGGGCTTAACTACTCTGTTCGGAATGGGAAGAGGTGTGACACCCTCGCCATCGTCGCCATGAACAATCGGACGTATTCGTTGTCAAATATCTAAGATCATGTTCTTAAGAAGTTCACCAGAGCGCTGTGCGATAATAAAATTAATGTGAAGTCGCACGACTTATTAGTACACCTCGACTGAACACATTGCTGTGCGTGCATCTGGTGCCTATCACCTGGTCATCTTCCAGGAGTCTTCAGGTCTAATGACGGGATGATTCATCTTGAAGTGGGCTTCGTGCTTAGATGCTTTCAGCGCTTATCCCTTCCGAACGTAGCTACTCAGCGGTGCCACTGGCGTGACAACTGATACACTAGAGGTTCGTTCACTCCGGTCCTCTCGTACTAAGAGTAACTCTTCTCAATCATCCTGCGCCCGCATAGGATAGGGACCGAACTGTCTCACGACGTTCTGAACCCAGCTCACGTACCGCTTTAATTGGCGAACAGCCAAACCCTTCGGACCTACTTCAGCCCGAGGATGCGATGAGCCGACATCGAGGTGCCAAACCTCGCCGTCGATGTGGACTCTTGGGCGAGATAAGCCTGTTATCCCCAGGGTAGCTTTTATCCGTTGAGCGATGGCCCTTCCACTCAGAACCACCGGATCACTAAGCCCGTCTTTCGACCCTGTTCGACTTGTTGGTCTCACAGTCAAGCCGGCTTCTGCCTTTGCACTCGTGGGATGATTTCCAACCATCCTGAGCCGACCTTTGGGCGCCTCCGTTACCTTTTGGGAGGCGACCGCCCCAGTCAAACTGCCCACCTGACACGGTCCCGCTGCCGGTTCACGGCAGTCGGTTAGAACTTCAATGCTTCGAGGGTGGTATCCCAACGGCGCCTCCACCTAATCTAGCGACCAGGCTTCGCAGGCTCCCACCTATCCTGTACACGAACCACCAAAATCCAATGTCAGGCTGCAGTGAAGCTCCATGGGGTCTTTCTGTCCAGTCGCAGGTAACCTGCATCTTCACAGGTACTTCAATTTCACCGGGTCCCTCGTTGAGACAGTGCCCAAGTCGTTACGCCATTCGTGCGGGTCGGAACTTACCCGACAAGGAATTTCGCTACCTTAGGACCGTTATAGTTACGGCCGCCATTGACCGGGGCTTCGGTTCTGGGCTCATCACCCCTCCCCTTGACCTTCCGGCACTGGGCAGGCGTCAGCTCCTATACCTCGGCTTGCGCCTTGGCAGAAACCTGTGTTTTAGATAAACAGTTGCTTGGGCCTCTTCACTGCGACCACTTCTCAGTGGTTCCCCTTCTCCCGAAGTTACGGGGTCATTTTGCCGAGTTCCTTAACAAGGGTTCTCCCGTTCGTCTTAGAATTTTCTTCTCGTCTACCTGTGTCGGTTTGCGGTACGGGTACCTC
>JAEYUG010000068.1 GCA_023432805.1 Bacteroidota bacterium
GGGGGCGGGCGGCGCCCCCCCGCCCCCCCCCCCCCCGACCGCACGCGAAGTCTCCATATCGAACCACAGGAAGCGAGCCATGCGCATGCTGCGAATGTTTCTCCTTGCCGTGCTGGTCGCGGGTGCGACCGCATCGGCGCAGTTCCCGAGCTATCCCGTCGACGACGAGCGCGCGGCGGGCACGCCAGAGAAGCCCGTGCCCGAGCTGCAGTTCATCGGCTATGCGTTCACGCGCATGACTGCGAGCAACATCGCGCCGACGAACGAATTGCTGCGGGGACAGGTGATCGGCCGGTTGTTCGGCCCCAACACCACGACCACGGTCGACAATGTCGCGATCTACGGCGAGGGACGGTTCGTGCCGCTGTTCGTCTACCGTCCGGCGATTCTCGACGGCTCGGCGATCTTCCGCGGGCTGTTCAAGGTGGACTTCACCTGGGGCGACGCGAACTACGGCGTCGGCAACAACACCGGCGGCGGTCTGAGCGGCGGCACGGTCAACATCCAGACGCTCATGGCCAATGTCGAGGTGAAGCCGTCGGAAGACTGGAACGTCGTGGTCGGGCTGCAGCGCATCTTCGACAATCCCCGCGACCCGAACGTCAACACGCTGGGGCTCGCGCAGACCTCGGCTTCCCGTCTGATGTACTGGGGCACGCAGGGGGTTGGCGTCTCCAGCTACATGCGACTCTCGCCGCGCACGATCGGGCGCGTCGGGGCCTTCCAACTTTATGAAAACCTCATCCACCTCGACGACGACGTGATGCTGTTCATGGCCGATGCCGAGACGCGCGTACTGCCGCTGCTCGAGGTCGGTGCGAATGCGTGGTACGTGCGCGATCGCGGCGCGGGCGGTGGCGGCGTGTCGGTGCTGGGGCAGGGCTTCAACTCGACGCTTGCCGAGTACAACGGCGCGGCACGGCTGCAGCTCGACAACAGCAGGTATGCGGCCGACGTGATCTGGCTGGGACTGAACACGGCATGGAACCGCGATTTCGCGGCGGGACGCTGGTGGGCGAGTGCGTATGCGAATCTGAATCTCGGCGGCATTGACACGATCAGCGCGACCGATGTGCGCGCACGGCGGGTTGACATCATGGGACTCGCGGCGCATGCCTCGCTGTACTACAAGTACGGGCAGACGGCGGGCGACCGTGTGGGCGTCGAGGCGCTGTACACGACCGGCGACGAGGACGGCACCGCAGACGGGAAGTACGACGGCGTCGTGACCGGCAACACGTGGGGATCGCCGGTCGGCATCTACAGCTCGCACCGAGCGTACCTGCTCTTTCCGGATCCCCAGGTCGTGAACCGCTACTACAGCGCCGTACACGACATCTCGAACATGGGCAACGGCGTGACGGCCTTCTTCCTGAACTTCTACCAGAACGTCGTGCCCAACAAGTGGCTCGTCAAGGTCGGCGGCGCCTACGCGATGTCGAACAACGCCCCACTCGGCGGCGGCACGCAGCTCGGTGCGGAAATCAACGCCGAGGTGCGCTACTCGTACAAGGTCTTTCTCGACTTCACGCTCAGCACCGCGTACATGTTCGCGGGCGATTATTACGACAGTCCCTATGTGCGCACCGGCGGCACGCGTCCGCGTGACGCCTGGGTCTGCTTTCTCACCGCCAACTGGCTGATGTTTTGATGGAGCGCGCCATGACACGACACATCCTACTCACACTTGCGTTTCTCTTTCTTGCCGGCGGCTGCGGATCCATGCGCTTCTACGACGACACCCCACCCCTCGAGTTTGCGGACTTCGACTACACCTTCTCGACCACGACCGCGACGGTGAACGGCACGACCGTCGCCTATCACGACACGCGTTCGGGCGTGGGCACGCCGATCGTGCTGATCCACGGCCTCGCGAGCAATGCGGGCTTCTTCCGCTCGAATGTGGATGCGCTCGAGCGGGCCGGCCTGCGTGTGATTGCGGTGGATCTGCCCGGGTACGGCAAGAGCGCCAAGTCCTTCGGCGCTCCCTACAGCCTCGCCTTCTATGCGGAAACCGTCTCCGCATTGCTCACCCATCTGAACATCCAACGCGCGGTGTGGGTCGGGCATTCGATGGGCGCACAGATCGCGCTGACCGCGGCACTTGCGCGACCGCAGCAGGTGGACCGGCTCGTGCTGCTGTCGCCGGCGGGATTCGAGACGTTCAAGCGCGGCGAGGGGGACTGGCTACGCAATGCGGTCAATCCCGATTTCATCAAGCGCACACCCCCGACGGCGATTCGCGCGAATCTTGCGGCGAACTTCTATTCCTGGAGCGACACGTGGGAGTGGATGGTCGAGGAGCGCGAGCGGATGGCGCGGGCGAAGGAGTTCGACCGCTTCGCCTATGCGACCTGGCGCTCGGTGGGAGCGATGCTCGATGAACCCGTGCGTGCCAAGCTCGGGCGCATCACCGCTCCGACGCTCGTGATTGCAGGGGAAAACGACAATCTGATCCCGAATCCCTATTTGCACGGGGGATTCACGCGCGACGTGATGGAGGATGGGACCAAGGCGCTGCGGAACGCACAGCTGGTGATGCTGCCGCGCGCGGGTCACATGGTGCAGCTCGAGAAGGCCGAGGAGGTGAACCGCCTGATCACGGATTTTGTGAATCGATAGGAGGGTGGACCTCTTCGTCCACCCTGCGCCCGCTGAACATCCGTCAACAGTGGACGAGGACGTCCACCGACCTTTCGAGTGGACGAGGACGTCCACCGACCTTTCGAGTGGACGAGGACGTCCACCGACCTTTCGAGTGGACGAGGACGTCCACCGACCTTTCGAGTGGACG
>JAEYUG010000082.1 GCA_023432805.1 Bacteroidota bacterium
CCGCTCGGAGGCGGAGAGCAGGAGGGCCCGGGGCCGGAGCCCACCCCACCGGATGCGCCCCTGCACCCCGGACCTCAGTCAGGTGTGATGATAACGGGGACTTCGTATGGCTCGGCGCCACGAACCGACACACGAATGGTCGCATCGACTCCGTCCCGCGGCACCTTGCCGCGCAGGCGGAAGCTCACATCGGTGTACTGCGAGCCCACTGTGGCATCGATGCTGCTGTCGTCGAGCAGGTCATTGCCACGGTCGTCGGTTACTTCGATCGAAACGGCGTTTGCCGGCACGGGCTCGCTCACCTCGGCGCTGTATCGTCCACGATAGGCGAGACGAAACGTGAAGCGATGGTTGAGCGCGTACGTGCCGTTCTTCGTGAAGCTCCCACCGAGCGAGCGCAGCTGTAGCGGATCGACACGGAACGTGAAGGTCGAGCCACCGACATCTTCGACGGGATAGTCGCGTCCGGCATAGGTTGCCTTGACGACCATGACACCGGGGCCCTTTGGCACATGCGTGACATGCACACCCGTTCCCGAGGCGGTCTTCACGCCGTCTTCGAGAATCGTCCATGCATATTGGGATGCGTCTTCGAGACCCGCCACCTGGATGTTCAACTTGAAGGTCTCCTTGACGTACGCAGTCTTCGGAAGCTGCTGCTTCAGCACGGGTTTGCGGGTGGTAAGGGTGAACGATGCATGTGCCTGATCACGTGTGCCCTCGCCGCGATTGCCCGCGGCGGCGACCTGCACCTTCTGCGTGCCTTCGCTTGTTCCCGTGCCGGTCCATCGGATCTGCGAACCCTCGCGCGAGACCGACCCGATGGTCGCCCCCACGCGCACGGCGTCGCCACCGATGCCCTGCACCTCGATGGGCGTCGTGATCGGGAAGCCGACGGCGGTGATCACCTCCTGCGGGGCGAAGATGCCGATCTGCGAGGGGGGACTGATGACGTCGACGGTGATCGTGGATGTGATCTCGCCGTTGCGGAGCACCGCATCGATATCGGGATAGATCGATCTGATGTAGCGATAGTCGAAGACGAGATTGCCCATTTTCACCGAATCGCCGAGCAGCATCATGCGGCCCGTTCCGGCACTGCCGATGAATTCATAGCGTCCGACGGCAGGAGCGGTCCACATGAAGCCATAGCGTCGCTGGCCCCTGACGAGTCCGGTTGCATCGGCCGCGGTGATGTGCTCGCCGTAGCGCAGCTCGCCGACAGCCGTGCCGTTGCGCAGCACGCGGATGCGTGGCATCTGTGTGATATCGTCATTGTCGCCCACGCCCTGGATGATGAAGTCGAAGGGCCGCGTTTCCCCGACCTTCATCTGATTGGTGCCCTGCGTCACTGCGACGGGCATGGTCTGCGTCATCTCCCGCACGATGCGTTCGATGGTTGCGCGGAGCTGGCGCTCCTTTTCGATGAACCCCGCCTCCGCCTCGTCGCGTTCGACGATGATGATGAGCAGTTCGCAGATGACCGCGAGATAGAGAAAGAAGTACACCTGGTACTTCGTGTAGGACTTGCTGTCAGCCATGGTTGGATCCCCCTGAATAAACGTGCATGTGGTCCGAAAATGTTGCTGGCGGGCGGAGTCTGCCGCGCATCCCGGAGCAGAGATGCGCGGCGGGGGCTTCCGCTAGGCGGCGGCGGAGTGCCCCATGCGGCGGGCATACTCCTCTCGCCACGAGGCCTCGATGTCTTCCTTCACTTTGTCGATCATGCGCACGGCATCTTCCCGCAGGATCCACTTGTCGGTGTCGAGCACGGCAGTCCGGGTCGAGGTCACGGTCTGCGCGTCGGCGATCTCCATCTGCTTCTCGTACCAGGTGGTCATGCCGAGCAGGCAGAGCACGCTCATTTCGATCACGATCGCGATGATGATCATGTCGGGCTGATGGGCGGTCATGAATTTGATACCGCGGAGTCCGATATTCAGGATGAGGAATGCCGTGCCCACGAAGGCGACCGCCGTGATGTTGTTCTTGTATGCGGGGATGAACGCGTTGTGCATGTAGAGTGCGAAGGCGCGACGCGCGCCCGTGGTCTCTCGCAGCCAGCGTGCGGGCTCGTCGATGAGATGACGGCCGAAATCGGGGGCGATGCCACTCGCGGAGAGGATGCCGCCGACTGCGGCGTGCAGGCGTCCGCGCGTGAGCATGAAGCCAAGCGGGGTGAAGAAGAGCAGAATGATCAGCGTGGCAGTGCCGATCACGGCAAGGATCATCCGCAGATCGAGAATGAACGTCGAGAGACCGATGCGCGCGACGTATTCACCGTTGGTGGCATTGTCCACAAGCGTTCCACCGCTCGGTGCGAGCATCGACAGTTCGTCGTGCGTGGCCTCTGCCAATGTGCGATCTTCGCGTGCGAGACGCGTCTTCAGGTCATCGAGCGAGATGCGCGCCTTCGCGGCGGGTGCTGCGACATGCGCGTCGTGGGTGGATGCGGATTGCTGCGCGAGCGCTCCGTCAGGAGTGGCGAGAACAAGCGCGACGATGAAGAGGGTGAGGAAGATGCGTGTGTGGTTCATGACGTCCCTCCAGGATCCTGCGTGTGGTGGATGTGGTGCGTTGCCCGGAGTGGATGCAATCGCCGGGCCAACCGGGGTGCACCGCCCATTTCCGCATGTCGACCTGCGAAATCGGGGGGAAGCCGCGCGAGGCCGCAAGGGCAGCGGAGCGGAACCGGTGCGCAATCGTCACAACGGGTGTGAACGCGAGATACAGTGTCGGAGGTGTCATGTCGGCATCCCTTGATGTGTCGTTGCGTGCAAACATAGTGCGACCCGGAGGTGGGCGCAATGCATGCGGCAGGCAGGGACGAACAAAGGGTGGACGTTGTCGTCCACCCTTCTGTGCGGCAGGGGTGATGCGGTCAGCAGGTGCGGGCGGGGTCGTCGGCGACGAGGGCGCGAGCGCGGGTGAAGACCTCGTCGAGGGCGGGACCGAGCAGGGCAACATCCTCAGTCCTGCTCGGCACATTCGCGAACACGACATAGGGAACCTTGTGTCCCTTGATCTCGATGTGCGTCGGCGATGCGGCCGACACCTCGGCCCAGTCGCTTTCCTTGTACAGACGTTCGAGCTTCGCGTCGGGCAGGCCGTGCTCGAGAATCGAATCGGGACGGTCGGGATTGAAGCGCTTGCGGTTCTTGCGGAGGCTCTCCTCCCAGGTGACGTCGATGTACACGATCACGGCACGCGAGAGAATGCGATCGCTCAGATGTTGGAATGCCGATGCGAATCCTCCGTGCTCGGAGCCTCGTGCGAATTCGAGGATGCTCGTGTACGTCGTGTGATAGTCTGCGTCGCGCAGCTTCTTGTCGTACTCGAAGCTGATGCGCTCGATCAGAAGATCCCACTGGTACTGGTGAAGGAAGTACCCGTCGCTGTCTGACTGCACGCGTGGCCTGCCCATGACCTTCTCGAGAATGGCGTCCTCCTCGAACCAGGTCCACAACATCGGGAAATCGTCGATTTCCTCGAAGGCACCGACACCGAAGCGTGCGATGCGTTCGTCACGCGGCGTCTTCTTCAGGAAGTCGATGACTTCGGACTTGCCCGCAGCGGGCCGCCCGATCAGGATGATGATGGGAAATCTCGTATTCATGCGTGTTCCGTATGTGTTCAGGATGATGTGTGCGTGTCAGTGTGCACCCTTCCCCTTCGGGATGGCGTTCCAGATGCGAAAGGTGAGCAGGATGCCGATCACTGCGAAGGGAATCAGGAAGACCGGCCAGTAGTGCCAGTTCGTGCTCGTGATGTAACCGAGCGAGAGTGACTGGATGCCCGTGCCGAGATAGACGAGTCCGTCGATCAGTCCCACCGCGGTGGCCGCGGCCTTGCGCCCGCCGAAGTCCATTGTCGCCGTACCACTCAGCATGCCATGTGTGCCGATGACGGTGATCGAGATGATGAACACCATCCCGCCGAGAACATGCGGTGTGTTGTCGAGGGAGAAGACCATGCCGATCACGGCGAGCAGCAGCACCCCGTAGAACAATCCGGCGACAGGTGCGCGCCTCGACCCGAACACATGATCCGACAACCAGCCCGCGAGTATGCCGCCAGTCGCACCGGCGATCATGAGCATCAGTCCCCAATTGTTGAGCCAGAAATCCCACGATGCGACCTGCGATGCAGCGGCCACCTGCTCCTTGGCGTAGATCGGGAACCAGTGCATCACACCGTTGCGCAGCACGCCCGTGCAGAGTTCGATGAGTCCCACGGTGAGGATGACGGGATTGGTGAAGATGCGGCGGAGGATGTCCCGGAGCACGAAGGGCGTGTCTTCCTCGCCCGACGACGCATCGCCAGTGTGGAAGTTCGCGAAGCCAGCCTGCTCGGGGTGGTCACGCAGAATGAACACGTCGATGACGAACCAGACGAGCAGGATCGCAGCTGGGACGAAGAACACCAGCCAGTACTGGGGATTGGACGGGTCGACCGCCTCGGTCCAGTTGACGATGGCCTGACTCCAGTCGAAGGCGAAGTAGAGTCCGAGTGAAATGAGGATGCCGAAGATGCCGCCGAACACTCCGCGCTCGCGTACGTGGAACCAGGAGGCGTTGACCTTCACGATGGCCACGGCGCCGTAGCTCTGGAAGTACATGTTCGCAGCATAGAGCACCGAGAACCAGAGCGTGAGATTGACCGCCCACCCCCAGGAAAGAATGCCGAGCAGCAGGACGCCCATGAGGATGTTCATGATTGCCGAACCCGCCGAACCGATCAGGATCGCGCGCTTGCCGCCGATCCGGTCGGTGAGGGGACCGTTGATCAGAAACGAGAACGCATAGGTGATCGTGCCGGCTGCGAAGATGATGCCGAAGGCCTCCTTCGACATCAGGTCGCCGAGAGCGTTCTTCGACACGGTGAGATTGTACCGCGCCATGTAGAGGAAGGCGTAGGTGAGTCCCAGCGGCAGCCAGTTGAGAATGCGGCGCCGACGGAAATCCGCACTGTGGTTGAGGGGATTGGATCCGAACTTCATGTCTTGAGACCGATCGAATGAATGCGTGTGCAGCGGAACGGCTGGCGATACGACACGGAAAAATAGAGAAAAAGATGCGGACCCGTGCGCCGCGTCGCTGTTGTTCGGTGATGTCTACAGACGTTTGCGGCGGACCTCGTAGAGCGCGAGGGCTGCAGCGACGGACGCGTTGAGCGAGTCGATATGACCCCACATCGGGATGCGTACGAGCATGTCGCAGGCCTTGCGGATTGTCGGGCGGAGTCCGCCACCCTCGGCACCGACCACGATGCAGAGCGGGCGCTCGCCATCCAGCGCGAACAAGTCGATGTCACCGTCGGCCGCCAGACCCGCCACCCAGATCCCCTGTTCCTTGAGTTCCTCAAGTGCGCGTACCAGATGCGGTACGCGTGCGATGCGCATGTGAGCCGTTGCACCTGCCGACACCTTCACCACTGTGTCGGTGATGGGAACGGCATCGCGCACGGGGATGATGACGCCATGCGCTCCGGCGCACTCGGCCGAGCGGATCACCGCACCCGCATTGTGGGGATCGGTGATCCCGTCGAGGGCGACGTAGAACGGGGGATCCTGTTCGACCGATGTGGCGAGCAGTTCGTCGAGTTCCATGATGTGGGCCTCCTCGACGAGCGCGGCGACGCCCTGCGTGTGCACGCCGGTGCCGAGGCGGTCGAACTTCACCTTGGGCAATTCGACATATGGGATGTTTCGCGCGCGCGCTGCCTCGCGCACACCGGCCACGGCGCCACCGTGCGCGCCGTAGCGGAAGAAGATCTTGGCGACGCGCGTGCCCGCGGCGAGGGCTTCGAGAACCGGATTACGACCGAAGATGTACATCAGAGTGCTCCTGAAACGATGCTGCGACGCATGCGTCGCGTTGTGGTGGTGGTGCTGCGTGGAGATGATGCATGCAATGATAACGCCGTTCGCCAGCTATGCAATGTCCGCGTGGGCGAGACGCTGGCGGAGTACCGGTCCGAGTACGCGCCTGATGGCGGCATGGTCGGGGTGTTCGAGTGCGGCGTCGCGCTCGACGATGTCGAAGGCCAGGGTGCGCGCGGCCTTGAGGATGTCGCCGTCGCGCACGAGATCGGCTGCGCGGAGTTCGGGGAAGCCGCTCTGCATGGTGCCCCACATGTCGCCGGGTCCACGGATTTCGAGATCGATCTCCGCCAGGCGGAAGCCGTCTGTCGTGTCGCGCATCGACTCGAGACGCTTCCGCGCGTCGGTGGCGGCGCGCTTCTCGTCGTCGGTGACACGGGGTGCGGAGTAGAAGATCCGTTTTTCCGTCATCAGGATGCAGTAGCTCTGGTGCGATCCTCTTCCCACACGACCCCGCAGCTGGTGGAGCTGCGCCAGGCCGAAGCGCTCGGCATGCTCGATGACCATAATGCTGGCGTTGGGGACGTCGACGCCGACTTCGATGACGGTGGTGGAGACGAGAATGTCGACCTCGCCGCGCACGAAGCGCTGCATGACCTCGTCCTTGTCGGCGGCGGACATCTGGCCGTGGAGCAGGGCGAGGCGGCGGTGGGCGAAGGCGCCGGCGGCGAGGCGTTCGTACTCTTCGGACGCGGCGCGCAGGTCGAGTTTTTCGGATTCGCTGACGAGGGGGAAGACGATGTAGGCCTGGCGGCCGTCGGCGACCTCCTCGTCGAGGGCGCGCCAGACGGTGGGGCGATCCTCGACGAAGCGCACGGCGGTGCGCACGGGGCGGCGTCCTTTCGGCAGCTGGTCGATGACCGAGACATCGAGATCGCCGTAGACGGTCATCGCGAGGGTGCGGGGGATGGGCGTGGCGGTCATGACGAGCATGTCGGGACGCTCGCCCTTACCGCGGAGGGTGGCACGCTGGGCGACGCCGAATCGGTGCTGCTCGTCGATGACGACGAGGCCGAGGCGGTGGAAGGCGACATCCTTCTGGATCAGCGCGTGCGTGCCGACGAGGATGTGCACGGTGCCGCCGGCCACGCCGGCCGCGGTGTCGGCACGCTGGGCGGCGCCCTGCTGACCGGTGAGCAGGCGGATGTTCACCGCCAGGTCGTTGACGAGGCGAGTGAGGGTTCGGTAATGCTGCTCGGCGAGGATTTCCGTAGGCACCATGAGGGCGCACTGGCAGCCGTTTTCGACGGCCACGAGCATGGCCAGCAGTGCCACGACGGTCTTGCCGCTTCCGACGTCTCCCTGCAGCAGGCGGTTCATCGGTTCCGGTCGCTGCATGTCGTCGGTGATCTCACGCACGACGCGCTTCTGCGCGGCGGTGAGCGTGAAGGGGAGTGCGGCGACGAGTTGCCGGGCGAGCGCGCTCGACGGCGAGAAGCTGATACCGGGCGCAGTCGAGCGGTCACGCCGCCGCTGGTAGGCCATCTGCAGCGAAAGGAGAAAGAGCTCATCGAAGGCGAGGCGCCGCCGGGCGCGGGTCACGTCGTCGAGCGTGGTGGGACGGTGGATCATGCGCAGCGCGGCGGGGAGGTCCTCGGTCAGGCAGCTGCGGAGAACAGGATCCGAAACTCCGGTGTCGGGGGCGGTGGATTCCGACGGGGGCGGGGGAGTTGCGCGCGAAGCGTCGCCGGTGCCGCGGGTCGCCGCATCCTCCTGCATGAGGGCGGATCGGATCGCGGCGAGGGGATCCTCGAGCGTGGGCAGGCAGCGCTCGAGTGCTGCGCGCACAATCCGTCGGAAGCCGTGCGTGCGTGTGAGTCCCGCCTTCTCGAGCTCGGCGCTCGAGGGGTAGACCGGGATGATGCCTCCGGTGTTGAGCAGGGTGAGTCCGTCAGGTTCGCGGGCGGGGTCGGCCTCTTCTGCGGTGCTGCCTGCGAGGCCGAGGCGGTCGATGTCGGGGTGGACGATGTTGGGGCGGCTGCCGTACACGGCGAGTTCGCCCGAAGCGGCGATGACTTCGCCCGCGGTGAAGGCCTTCTGCCAGTAGGAGGTGCCCTGGAAGAAGATGAGGTCGAGGGTGCCGCGCGTGTCGCGGAGGGTGACGACGACGCGGGGGCGTCGTCCGCGCACGAGCATGGCGCCGGAGATTTCACCGACGACGGTGACGGTGCTGCCGATATGGCGGCCGAGGTCACCGATCGGGACGAGGACGCTTCGATCGAGGTAGCGTCGTGGATACCAGTGTGCGAGGTCTCCGAGCGTGGTGATACCCGCCACCGCGAGTGCGCGAGCGCGATAGGCGCCGATGCCGGGCAGGGTGGTGACCGGCAGTGCGAGGGGGGAGGCGGGGGAGCTCATCTGCGAAACCTAGCGAGCGGGCTCGTTCACCGCAAATGGGTGGCGGTGTTTCGCCGTCTGTTTCTCTTCCCGCAGCACTCGTCAGGGACGGACGAGGCGTCCGTCCTCCCATGACGGACGAGGGCGTCCGTCCTCCCATGACGGACGAGGGCGTCCGTCCTCCCATGACGGACGAGGGCGTCCGTCCTCCCATGACGGACGAGGGCGTCCGTCCTCCCA
>JAEYUG010000019.1 GCA_023432805.1 Bacteroidota bacterium
CCCCCCCCCCCCGCCGGGCAAATCGCCGGGGGCGGCCCCCCCCCCCCCCGCCGGGTCCACCTCCGGCAGGAAAGGCGCGCAGCGTATAGCTGGCCGTCAGCAGCACGTGTCGGCCCAGGACACTCGAGCGGACATCCTCGACGTACGCTTCTGTCGCCATGCGAACAGCGCTGGTATTGCGATTGAGGAGATCAAATACATTCAGTGAGATCTCGAGACTCTGATCACTGAAGAATTTCCTGCCGATGCTCCCGTTGAGGAGGAGGAAGTCCTGATCATACCCATCTCCCAGTCCATTTGTGAGCGTGTGTGTCAGATCGCCGCGAAGCACCATTCCCTCCCAGAAAATCCAGTTGATGCGGATCGATCCGAGGTGCGAGAAATAATCAGAGTTGCGTTCCGATCCCACTGCATTGCGGAGGATGTTCTGATTGGCGTTGTAGGAGACGGTGAAATCGAAGTTCTCGCTGATGTTGCTCGCGATCACAGCTCCCGTGGTCAGATTGTACATGTCGCCACGGGTTTCAACCCCATTTGTGATACCGGGGGTGCGCGAATACACAACACCTCCCGTCAACGTGAGGTTGGAGGAGATCCATGAGACAGGTTGGCTCCACGTGACGAAGGATCGCAGATTCCGGTACCCGTTCATGTTCACCGGGCGGGTGAGCTGTGCACCGCGTTGCAGGGTGTATCCGCTCGCCAGGACGGTGTCTTGTGTTGCGATGGTCGTGGCCGTCCCGAGGTAGTCGCTGGTCATGCCACCTGAGAGGAAGACGAAGAACCCGCTCAGCGTTGCCATGTTCGTACGCCCGTAGCGCAGAAACAGCGAATGGGAGTAATCCTGCCGCAGTGCAGGATTACCAGTCGACACGAGCAGGGGGTTGCTGTTGTCGACGGCTTCCTGCAGCTGCGTGACTGACGGGGCCGTCGTGTTCGTCCGATAGTTGATGCGGATGTTTCCGGTCTTGTCGAAGCGCCAGTCCACCTGCGCGCTCGGCAGCAGGCTGTAGAAGGAGCGGTCGATGAGCGCCTCGGTGGGGAAGGTCTGGTCGCCGGTCAGATCGGCCTTCTGGTACTGCAGCTGCACGAGCGAGTTCCATCCCTCGCCACGGAGTCGCATGCCAACGCCTCCGCGGTGCGTCATGTATCCGTTGTCAAGGATGCTGCTGAGGTCGGACTGCAGGAGATTGTACTGACGAAGCAGGTAGTTGTAGCTCCATGTCCGACGATCGGACTGATTGTCGGAATAGGACGCACCGTAATTGACGAGGAGCAGGGCGGTGGAACTGAACTGCTCGGTGTAGGAGAGATCGCCGGACATTGAATAGCCCTGGGTATTCGTGGCGGTTGTCTGCCTGACCGTATCGCCGGAGGCAGTGCTGCCGAGGTAATACCGATTGTCGGCATCGAGCCAGCTGTCGCCGACGCGATTGTTGCCTGAACCGTTGAGGCTCAGGATGAGCGAGCGTCCCGGCGCCCCCAGACGATGCTTCCATGTCAATCCGGCGCCGGCATTCCAGAGGTCGTTCTCGCTCCGACTGTCCGACAGCGATGTCGACAGACCATTGCCAAGCGTCGTGGAACTCGCCACGAGATTGTTCGATGATGATGCCTGGTAGTTCGCCCGTGGTGTGACGATGAAGGTGTTCAGAGTATCGGGGATGTACTCGAAGCGCCCATTCACACGATGATTCCCCGACCTGCTGCCGTTGCGCGCATCTTCGTCATAGAACTGGCTGGCGTTTCCTGTCAGAAAGTACTGTCGGCTGGTCAGCTGGTCATTCGTGTTCTTCGTGTGATTGAAGAAATAGCTGCCGCTCGACTTGAGTCCCCACGATGTTTCATCACTGACATTGGTTCCGATCGACCCGGTGGTGGTCAGACCACTCTGCTGTCCGACCATGAAGTTCGAGAACCCGCCACCACCCCGGCCGGCCATATTCAGGACCATGTTGTCGACCGCGCCTCCGCGTCCGACACCGAGTGCACGCATCCCCATGGCCACGAAGCCGCTGCGCGTGTTGATGCCGCTCGCGCCGAGCAGATCCTGGATCGAGAAATTCTGCTGATTGACGTTATTGGTCATGCCGATGACGGACACGCGCATCGTATCACCGAAGTAATTGAAATTGCCACCGGCGGAATACCGATCGATCGTTCCATAGCCTGCGCTCATGCGTCCGAAGGATCCGGAGCGGCGCGTGGCACGCGTGATGATGTTGATGGTTTTCTGCGATTGTCCGTCATCGAAGCCGGTGAGTTCCGACTGATCACTCATCTTGTCATACACCTGCACCTTGTCGACAATGTCCGCAGGGAGGTTCCGCATCGCGATCGCGGGATCATCACCGAAGAACGTGCGTCCATCGACCAGCAGCTTTGTCACATCCTGGCCACCGGCCTTGACCTGTCCCCGGTCGACGGTGACACCGGGGAGCTTGCTGACCAGATCTTCGACGGTGGCGTCGGGATTCGTCTTGAAGCCTGCTGCGTTGTACACTGTGGTGTCATCCTTCTGTTCCACAGGCGGGACGCGCGCCTCGACGACGACTTCATCCATGTCCACCGTACCGGGAGCCAGTGCCAGGGTGCCGAGTTTTTCCGATCCCGGGCGCAGGCGTACCGTGCGCGTGAGCGTGGCATATCCAATGTAGGACACGCGGAGTTCGTAGGAGCCGGGGGCGACGTTCTCGATGGAGACCTGCCCATTGCGCAGGGTGACCGCACCGTGACGCACTGTGGAATCAGTGCTGCGAACGAGCAGGACATTGGCCCCGGGCAGTGTGGCCTTCGTCGCGGCATCGGTTATCGTAGCCGTCACTGTGAGCATCTGCTGGGCGGCGGTGTCGATCGTCAGGACGATGAGAAGAAGCGGGAGGAGGGAGCGAAGCGTCATGTCGGAATCATCGTTGCAGGGTGTACAGGAAGTCGGGCGCGCGGAGTCGTGCCACCTCGATTTGACACGCACACGATGCACCGCGTTGCACGTCGGCGAAAAATACGCAGATCTGCGTATTCTCCCGCGTCCAGATATCGGCTACATTGATGCACACCTCCTCGAGTACTAGTCCCGCATGTTCGACCGTCCCCATGGGCCGGTTTGATACGTCGTATCGCGAATACGCAGGTACCAGTTCGCATGATGCATACTGCATCGTGGATCATGTGCGTGTGGTGGAGGTGTCCGCTTCCCACTCCGACACGTATCGAGGTTTCCCATGCGCAGCGCCTTCCTGATCGTCCTCATTCTCCTGACCACTGCCGCCTGCGCACAGAGCATTTCCCCCTCGACCATTGCGGTTACAGGTGGCGCTTCGCAGGGTGGAGTGTCGCTCACCTGGACGCTCGGCCAGGAGGCAGTGGGGGTGTTTACTGCTCCCGGCCGGCAGCTGAGCCTTGGGTTCCAGCAGCCGTTTCTCGAGGTGATCTCAGGTGTGGAAGTGCTGACCCCCTACGCGTTCACCGTGTTTCCAAATCCCATGCAGGATCATCTGCAGGTGGTCGTCTCGCATGCGACAGAGGAACTTGTGCTGCAACTGCACGATCTGTTCGGGCGTGTGCTTGACGCCCGCACCGTGACGGCCGGCACGTCGATCCTCACCTACGCGATGGCATCGCATGCGCCAGGTACGTATTACCTCGTTGTCACGACTGCGGCTGGTGTCCGTCGTGAAATCCACAAACTCCTCAAGACCCAGTAGTCATCCTCCCGCTTCGCTCCAGAGACGAACACATACTTCAAGGTTGCCACAATGAAATCCTACCGCTGGATCTTTCTCGCGCTCACGTTCTGCTGTGTGCAGGCGTTGCATGCGCAGGTTCCACAATTCATGAACTACCAGGGCGTCGCGCGCGACGACGCAGGAAAGGTGCTTCAGGACAAGGCGCTGTCGCTGCGTCTGAGCATCGTGCGCGGGGGACCCGCCGGTGAGGTCGCCTACAGCGAGATCCATCCCGTTGTGACGAATGCACTCGGTCTCTTCACCCTGCAAGTCGGCGGAGGTGTGATCGAATCAGGTCTGTTCAGTTCGATCATGTGGGCGAAGGACACCTACTGGCTCCGCGTGGAGATGGATGAATCCGGTGGGCGTTCGTTTCGGCTTATGGGCTCCTCGCAGCTTCTGTCCGTGCCGTACGCGTTCGAAGCAGCGCATGCGCAGTCCGCCGCGCGTCTCGACGCGCCGACGGGGGGTAATGCGCAGACGGCTTCCGCCGGGACGCCCGGCACCCCCTGGGTGGTAGAAGGAAATGCGGATACAGATCCCACCATGCATTTCGTGGGCACGACCGACAGGAAGGATCTTGTCTTCCGCACCTCGAATGTCGAGCGGATGCGTCTGACCTACACAGGCAACTATGGCATCGGGACGACAACACCTGAGAGCCGCGTTGGCATTGCTGGCAATCTGACAATCGGCAGCGGCTGGGCAGGATCGCACGGCGCTCCCGTCGACGGCGCATTGATTCAGGGTCGCGTGGGCATCAATGAACCGAACCCCGTCTCGCACCTCGACATCGGGGGCGGCATGGTGGTCGGTGAAACGTTTTCCGGGCTGTATCAGAGTCCCCTCAACGGCGCGCTGTTCGAAGGGAGTGTCGGCATCGGCACCGCGGGTCCCGGCAGCATGCTGAGCGTCAACGGCGGGCTCTCGATCGGCCGTCTCTTCTCGGGAAACACCGCACCTCCTGATGGTGCGATCATCGAAGGCCGTCTCGGTGTCGGCACCTCGATTCCCGCGAGCCTGTTCGGCGTGGCAGGCGGCATGTCGGTTGGTGCGATGTACGCGAAGACCTATCCCGCGCCACAAAACGGAGCGCTGTTCGAGGGCACGGTCGGCATCGGGACGACTGCTCCCGTCAGCAAACTCGCGATCGCCGGAAACCTTGCGGTCGGAAGCAATTATGCGGGGACGCAGAGTGCTCCCTCGCAGGGTGCGCTCATCGAGGGCACGGTCGGGATCGGCACTGTGACACCTGCCAGCAAGCTCAGTGTCGATGGGGGATTCGCGCTCGGCTCGTCGTATGCCGGTGTCAGCGCGGCTCCCACCAACGGCGCCATCATCGAGGGAAGTGTCGGTATCGGCACCAGCACTCCGCAATACAAGCTCGAGGTGATCGGCGGCACCCGCACCAGTGGGAATGCGATCATCAACGGCACGCTCGATGTCGACGGCATCGCCTCGTTCAAGAATCCCGCCGAGTCGACCGCACCGGGCAACGGCGCGCTGATCGTGACCGGCGGTGCCGGCATCGGCAAGGATCTGTTTGTCGGACGGGATCTGACCGTGATGCGCAACGGTCTGATCAACGGTGATTTCGAAGTGAAGGGCACGAGCACGTTCAAGGATCTGATCGTCACCAACAACGCCTCGATCGGCAATGATCTGAGTGTGACGCGCAACGCCACGATCGGCGGACTGTTCCGGCTTACCAACGAGACGCAGTCGACCAGCGCGGCGACAGGCGCAGGTGTGGTGACGGGCGGCGTCGGAATCGGCAAGAATCTCAATGTCGGTGGCAACGCGAGCGTGACCGGAACGGGCGCCTTCGGTGGGGCGGTCGTGATTCAGCCCTCCTCGATGCCCTCGAACAGTCAGGGCGACAAGTCCGCATATCCCCTGCAGATCAAGGGCGCGCGCCAGGGCATTTCGATCGAGATCAACACCAGCCGGAACGGGAGCAATTCCTTCGCGACCTTCTGGGATACGAACGGCAAACAGGGCAGCATCGATGGCCAGACCGCGACAGAGATCTTGACCGATCCCGAGTGGATCATCCAGACGATCATCGATGCGATCAACCTCACCTTCGCCATCACCGATCAGATCGCAAGTGCGACATCGGTCAATGTCTGCGTGGGTCTTGGGGTGGTGACCTGTCCGCCGATCATCTCGTTCAACATCGGTAGCGCAATCAAGCTTGCGGTTGCCATTGCGCAACCGATTCTGACGCAGGCCGTGCTGTTTGCGAACGTCGGCGTGAGCTACTCGTCGGGTTCGGCCGATTACGCCGAGTGGCTTCCGCGGGTGGATGCGTCAGAACGCATGATGCCCGGTGATATTGTGGGCGTGCGCGGAGGGAAGATTTCCAAGAGCATCGAGCACGCGGAACATTTCATGGTGATTTCCACCAATCCCGCAGTGATCGGCAACCAGCCGCAGCCATCGGAAGAACATCTCTACGAGAAGGTCGGCTTCCTCGGGCAGGTGCCGGTCAAGGTGCTGGGTGCCGTTGCGGTCGGCGACTACATTCTCCCGTCGGGTCGCAATGACGGCTCGGGCATCGCGCGCCGTGCCGGTGACATGACGATTGCCGACTACGGTCGCATTGTCGGTCGTGCGTGGTCATCGGGCGACAGTCCCCATCTGAACTATGTCAACGTGCTGATCGCCACGCAGACCGGGGAGTTGGCCGATGTGGCGAAGGCGCAGCAGACGAAAATTGACGCGCTGAACACGGAGATGGCGAGCCTGAAGGCCGCCCTTCGCGAGCTGCTGCCGGATCTCGACGAGCGCATGGCGCGTGCGTCGGGCGGTGCCGTGCAGCCGGGTGCCGTGCAGACCCAGGTGCAGCCCGCGACACCGGTTGTTCCGCTTGCCGGTCAACATAGTCTGCGCGCGATGTTCGGTGAGAATTACATCGATCCCGACATGATGGCACAGGCGTTTGCGGCACTCGAGCAGTCGTATCGCGAGCAGGGTGTGGACATCGAGGGCAACGAGGCGCTCAAGCGCCTGCTGCGCGACCGCAGCGTCCAGAACGAGGCGATCGCCCGTCTGCAGACGCGCTTCAACGCGGCGATCGAGCAGATGGATACGATTCACCGCACCATGAATCCGTCGCAGAGGTGAATACGATGACCATTCAAACACAGAAGATGCATACCTACTCACGGTCGAGGAACACCATGATTCATGGCATACACATGCGGAGCCGCTCTGTGCTCACGCACATCGTGCTTCCGCTGCTGTGCGCGGTGTGCCTCACCCTGCCGGCCTCTGCCACGACGCATTTCGTGACGACACTGATCGATGAAGACAACGGAAGTCTCATCGATACCGCGGGCGGCGGCGCGGGGACCTCGCTGCGCGAATGCATCGCGTATTCCGCAGCTGGCGACACGGTCCGTTTCGATCCCTCGGTTATTCCGGGGACGGTATTCCTTTCACTCGGCACGCTTACGGTCTCACATGATCTGACACTTATCGGTCCGGGCAGTGCGAACGCAGGCCTGAGCGGCAGCGGCAACACACAGATCTTCCACATCGCAGGCGGAGTGACATTCCACCTCCAGAGCCTCACGCTCTTTGATGGGTATGCAGTCGCTGGTGCTGTTGCCAGGGCGGTGGGAACTCTGCACATGGCGAACTGTCTCGTGCGTGATAACGCATCGCTGCAGGATGGCGGTGCGGTGTTTCTCGACGGGGCCGCCGGAACCTTCTTCAACGTGCACTTTCTTCGCAACGCCGCGTATGGAAGCGGTGGCGCCATTTCAACGACGACGCTTGCGGCCACGATGCTGAGCGTGGACTCGTGTCACTTCGAGAGCAACGTCTCCAACGGCAACGGTGGGGCGATTGCCGCGAGCGGTCCGGTCGCGGTCACGCTGCTGCGCAGCATTCTTCTGCGCAACACGGCGGCGTTCGACGGGGGTGGTGTCTCGATTGGCAACGGCGCGAGCGTTGCCGTTGTACGCACGACGCTCGACAACAACAACGCCAGTCGGAATGGCGGGGGTCTGCACGTCAGTGGTGCACTGCCGGCAACTGGAACGGTGCTCGGTTCGACCTTTTCAGCAAACAAGGCGGCTGGATCGGGAGGCGCCATCGCACTTCAGCATGCGAGCGGATCGGTGACACTCACCTCTTCCACCATCAGCGGCAATCTTGCAACGTACGGCGGAGGAGTCGCGCAGACGTCAACCGGCACGACGACGAACACGTTCTGCACGATTGCGGAGAACTCCGGCGTGAATGGCGGCGGATACTATGTGACCGGCTCGACAGCGACCTTTTCCGCCACACTGCTCGGTAACAACACGGCAGCCTCGGGTCCCGACGTGTCTGGCTCGGTGACATCGAGCGGCCGCAATCTCGTTGCGCGCCCCATCGGCAGCAGCGGATGGGTCGGCACCGACATTGTCGGGACCGACACCACGCAGCTTGTCGCCGGCATCGAGCCGCTGCAGAACAACGGGGGACTGACCAAGACCCATGCACTGCAGGCGTGCAGTCCCGCCGTCGATGCGACCGCGATAAACAGCGGCGCGATCATCACCGACCAGCGCGGACTTCCTCGCTTTCGCGATGGTGACAACAACAGTTCTGCGATCGCTGATATCGGTGCCTACGAGGCACAGACTTCCATCGACGTCACGGCGCCCATCGCCGTGTGCAAACCCTTCACCGCCGCGCTCGACGCGAGTGGTGTCGCACGTGCACGCGTGATCGACATCAATGCGGGGAGCGTCGACAACTGCGGCATCGTGTCGTACACGCTGAGCGATTCGCTCTGGAACTGCACGCAGACCGGTGTCCATCAGGTGACCCTGACCGTGCGTGACAAGTCGAACAACGTCGCTACGTGCATCGCCCAGGTGACCGTGGTCGATCTGATGAAGCCGACCGTCACGCCCCCTGCAGCCGTCGTTGTAAATGCAGCGACGGGGACCTGTGCCTGGACCGTTGTGCCTGGCACGCTCGGCACGGCAACGGGATCGGACAACTGTGGATCGGTGACGATTTCCAGCGACGCGCCCGCTTCGCTGAGTGTCGGTACGCATCTGATCACATGGACCGCCACGGATGGTTCGAGCAACACGGCTTCCGCGACGCAGCTGGTCACAGTGAACGACACGCAGAATCCCACAATCATTGCGCCGGCACCTGTCACGGTTTCGCCGACGGGTGGTGCATGTTCGATTGCAGCATCCCTCGTTCTTCTGGGTGCACCGGTCGCAGCCGACAACTGCGGCAGCGTGGCTGTTTCGAACAATGCGCCGTCGGTCTACCCCGTGGGGACGACCGTCGTGACCTGGACGGCTGTGGATGCGGCAGGCAACTCCGCCACTGCGCTGCAGAACGTCGTCGTGACCGACAACACGAAACCGACGATCACCGCGCCCTCGGCTCTCGATGTCGCGACGAATGTCGGATCGTGCACGCGCTCACTGGCCTCGCTGACCCTGGGTTCGCCGACGGTGGGCGACAACTGTCCCGGTTCTCTGACCCTCGGCAACAATGCGCCTGCTCAGTTCCCGATCGGGACGACCGTCGTAACGTGGACAGTGACAGATGCCGGTGGGAACAGCGCATCGGCAACGCAGTCGGTCACCGTGCGCGACGATCTGTTTCCCGTGATCACGGCACCGGCGTCGCTGACCGTCGCGGCGCCCGCCGGCACGTGTTCGATTCCCGCGGCGTCGCTGTCGCTGGGCACACCGACCGTGTCAGACAACTGTGGTGTCGGAACTCCGACCAGCGATGCTCCGACCATCTTTCCCGTCGGCATCACACAAGTGATCTGGAAGGTGTTCGACACCTACGGCAATATGTCGACCGCCGCACAGCTGGTGACCGTCACGAGCGGCACCCCCACGATCAGCTGTCCGTCTCCCATCGTCGTGTCGACGGCGAATGGACGCCCGGGCGCGGTTGTCACCTACACGCCACCCACGGGCGGGAGTGACTGTCCCGGAACGGAGACCATTCGCATCGCCGGTCTCGGCAGCGGTTCCTTCTTTCCGATCGGCACCACGACCGAGTCGTACCTCGTGACCGACGCAATCGGTCGTACCGCGACCTGCAGCTTCACGATCACCGTCAATGACACCGAAGCTCCGACAATCGCCGTGGCGTTGTCGCCTGTCAACCTCTGGCCGGGCGACAACACGATGCGGACCGTCCGCGCGGTCGTCACAGCCGCCGACAATGCTCCCGGTGTGGTCTGGTCGTTGACCTCGATCACTGCGAATCAGGGAACCAGCGGAGACATCGATGGTGCGTTGTTCGGCACTGCCGACAATGAGTTCCTGCTGCGCGCCAAGCGTTCCGGCAATCTCGATCGCACCTACACGGTGACCTACACGGCAACCGACGCATCGCTCAATACATCGTCAGCCACGGCCACCGTCGTCGTGCCCTCGAGCCGTCCGAAGGATCTGATCGTCAGTGATGAGACGGCGATTCCCGCGGTCGCGACGCTCGATCAGAACTTCCCGAATCCCTTCAATCCCACCACGACCATCCGCTTCGGTCTCCCGGCCGAATCGCATGCGCGTCTGACGATCTTCAATTCCGTCGGACATGTCGTTGCCGTGCTGTTCGACAGGTCACTGCCTGCCGGCCAGCACTCTCTGATGTGGGATGGTACTGATGGCAGCGGCCGTCGTGTATCCAGCGGGATGTACCTGTATCGTCTGGAAGCCGCCGGTGGCGTGACCACGCGTCGGATGTTGCTGCTGCAATAGAATCTGCCTCAGACTCCACGACGCGCCCCGGATCATATACAGCCGGGGCGCGTCGTTCTGTATCCCGGCAGTTGGATGGCAATGGGGAATTCCATAAGCTATCTGACTCATCCATTCCATGTACAGTGTGCACATGTTCGACGTTCCACCCAGAAGGAACCACGCGGACAGGGATTCTGGCCCATCCCTTCCGGCATGCACCGATGGTGCATGCCAGCTTGTTGATGCCGTCGCACCGACGGGAGAGGCAGTTGAACCAATCTGTCGGGAGTTGCGTGCGCTTCGGGAACGTGCCGCGGAGGCAGCCAGCATTCCGGAAATCGCCGAGGACCTGCGCCAGCGGTATCACACGATCGAATCCTCGCTCGGGCTCTGTCTGCGCTCGCTCCGCTGCATGCACGGCTTCGCAGATGTTCCAGCACCCGCTGCCGGGGGAGACGCTTCTTCAAACGAGGATGGAGTTCGTGACGCAATGGCGCGTTCACCGCATGCGATATCGACGCTGACGCGAACCGAGCGTACCGTCCTGCAGCTGTTGTCTGCGGGACGTACAAGCCGTGCGATCGGAGCGGCATTGTATGTCAGTGTGCGCACGGTGGAGAAGCATCGCCACAACATTGCGCGCAAGCTGGGATTGCGTGGCGTCAACGCGTTGCTCTCGTATGCCGTCACACATGCGGAATTGCTCGACCAACTGCCGGGAAAAAAAATCCCCGGCGCGGGCCGGGGATCTCTGTGATTGGAGAGGAAGGATGAAGCGGGATCTCATTCATGCTGCATTTCCAGAAAGTGTATCATCTGCTCGGCAGATGCGATCATCTCTCTCGCGATCATTTCGTAGACGGAGATCCACGCCTGCCGCGCCGCTTCGGTGAAGTCGTGGCCGAGCAACGACGACAAGGTGCGGAGCAGCGCCTCGCCGAAAATGGCATAGTGGCGATGCTCGACTCCGGATGCGACATGACGTTGAGCGAGACTGCGCAGCGACGGTAGTACACGTCGAGGATCATGCATGTTCGCGACCAGATGCGCGAGCATGCCGCCCATCTTTTTCACCGTGATGACTGGGTCGTCGTCGAACAAGTCCTGAATGGAGGGATCGATGGAGAACAACTGCGTGCACAGCGTTTCCGCAAACACCTGAGGATCGGTGGCGACACGCGCGAACGTTGCCTGGACGAGACAGAGGTCAGCTGCCCGCATGGGATACTCCTACCGTGACATGTTGCATGAATGGGACATGCGAAATTAGTCCCACACAGAAGTCACCACAACTGCACATCTGTACAGTTTATCTGGAATCCCTTCCAGCTCCGGCCGCGCGACCATGTTGCTGCATCACTTTGGCCACTGCCTCGGCACGCGATCCGACATGCAGCTTTTCGTATATGTTGTGCAGGTGAAAGCGGACGGTGTGCACGCTGACATACAGACGTTCGGCGATCACCTTGTAGCTATGTCCCTCGATCAGCGCCTCGAGCACCTCGGTTTCCCGTTCGGTCAGCACGGTGCCGTCGGCCGGCGCCGGGGGACGCTGAAAAAACGCCAGCACGCGGCGTGCGACTTCGCCCGACATGGGTGCACCGCCGGCGTATGCATCGCTGATCGCCTGCAGCAGTTTGAGCGACGGGGTCTTCTTGAGAATGTATCCGACTGCTCCAGCTCGAAGTGATTCGAAGATCCTGTCGTCATCGCTATAGACAGTCTGCATGACCACCTGCATCTGGGGGAACAGCTCCTTGAGTTTCCGCACGCATGCAATGCCCGATGTGCCCGGCATGCCAATGTCCATCAGCACAACATCCGCGGGGGATGTCCCGAGTCCCTCCAACGCCTCCGCACATGAGGCATAACTCCCCGCACACGCGTATCCATCGGTGAATTCAAGCATCCACTTCAGTGATGATCGCATGCTCTCGTCGTCGTCGACGATGGCAACGGTGATGAGGGTGGCACGCTGCGGGGAGGTCATGCACCGAAACTACCCTCCTGCGACATCCGGCACAACTGTACGAATGTCCAGCTTCTGCGTGGCCAGGCGACAGGCCGCCGTGCGAGGTGCATCCTGCCGCAGCCGTCCACTCCGATGCACTGTTGTCTGCCGCGGTGTCGGACCGTATCTTCCCGCCTTCACCCATGATCGATGATCCGCGTGCCGAGGCTTCCCCGCTTTCGTCTGCGGCATTGCACCTTCTGCCTCGCAGTGGTGCTCGTGCTGCTCGATCCTCCCTGCAGTCCCGCACAGACACTTCCCTTCGAACGTCTGTCGGTACGGGACGGATTGCGTTCGAACTACATCACCTGCATGACGCAGGATGGCACGCGCCGCCTGTGGATCGGCACACCGGACGGATTGAGCATGTTCGACGGCAGCGTGTTCACCACGGTCGGGAAGGATGGAACGCTGCCGCGCGGCACAGTGGTTGCGGTGAAACCCGATCCACAGCGGGGGGAAGTCCTCTGGGCCGCCACACACGGGGGAGTCGCGCGCATCGTGCATGGTCGCATCGATGCAACGTGGCAGGTCGCACCAGGGCACTGGCTGACTGATCTGGTGGTCGCACGCGACGGAGTCGTGTACGCGGCAGCGGCGACAGCGATCTTTCGCGTGCGCGCGTCGGGCCTCGAGACGCTGACGCTTCCCGGCATCGCTGCGGGTGCGCTGCGGCTGTGTGCAGATGGGGATGGGGGATTCTGGATTCTCAATGTGCATGGGCTGCACCATCATGCACCACGGAGCGGACGGACGCGCACAATCGACCGTTCACACATCCGCTACCAGGAGGCCAATCATCTGCAGTGCGATGAAGACGGTACGCTGTACGTGTGTGGCCGCGACAGCACGATCCTTGTCCTTGCGGGCGACCGCGTGAAACGTGTCATACGATGGCCTGCGCAACCGCTGTGTATCACGATCGACGACCATGGCTCGTTCTGGGTCGGAACGACAGCCGGTGTCTATGTCTGTCGCGGCCCGGATCCGGATCCTACCACGGCGCTTCACTATACGAGCGAGAGCGGACTCCCTGCCACGTCGGTGAATGTTTCCTTTCAGGACAGCGAGCGCAATCTCTGGTTCGGGACCGAAGGACGTGGGATTGCACGGCTCGAGGATCAGCATATCGTCGTGTTCCGAGGTGTCGACATCACAGGACGCGGGATGTTCGATGCGCACGGCCATCTCTGGTTGACCAGCACGGTGGGGATCTGGGAATATTGGTCCCATGCACGCAGCCAGTGGGCGCGCCGTCTTCATCGTTTCGAAGCGTCGTGGCCGCAAGGCTATGCCTATGAGATCGTGCCGGATGGCGAAGGGGGATGCATGGTTTCGTTCTCCTCGGGAGCGATTGCGCAGTTCCGCATCACGCAGACCTCCGCCGCCTCTGTTCTGACGATGCGCCGCATCGTGGCGCCTGCGCGTGGCATTCCCGCGCCGGACTCCTTCACCATGCTTGTCGACAGGAAAGGGCGGCTCTGGTGCAATGGTGGCGGGGGACACGTGATGGTCGTGGCGCTGAAAGGTGTGCCCCGCATCGAACGTGTATTCGATGGTGCGCCTGTCGACATACGTGCAATGTACGAGGACTCGCGTGGTCGCGTATGGATCGGCGGCTATGCTGGCGACGCGATAACCGTGGATGCCGGCCGTCTCGAACATGCTGTGCCGCATCACGTGCCGGGATCCGACAGCCTGCGGATTCGTGCCTTTCACGAGGATGCGCGGGGTCGCATGTGGATCGGCACGTTGGATCGCGGCGTCGTGATAATCGACGGTGATACGGCGGGCTCTTTTACCACGCGGGATGGATTGCTCGAAGACAAGGTCTTCAGCTTCGCTCGTGCTGCGGACGGTACCATGTGGATCGGCACACAGACCGGTGTGTGTCGCGCGACCACCGAGGGCAAGCCGTTCCGGTCACATCAGGAACTGACAGACAGTCCCGTCTACGATTGCGGACTTCGTGAAGACGGGGTGCTGTTCGTGGCCACGCGCTACGCGCTCGTGTTGTACGACGTGCCGATGAGCAGTCGCGACACGACGGCGCCGCACCTTGTGTTGACGCGGATGCAGGCGGGGGGACGCGAGATCGACCTGCGCGATGTCATCGAGAAGGAGCGCGACATCGTACTCGGTGCCGGGGAGAATTCCTGCCGCATCGAATACGCAGCCATTCACATGCGTCGGCCCCGCGAGATCCGCTACCAGTATCTGCTGGCCGGTGTTGACAGCGCGTGGAGCGAACCGACACGCGAACGCATGCTCATTCTCGCGGCGCTAAAGCCGGGAACCTATACCGTGCTCCTCCGCGCCTGGAACAGCGAACACGTGGTGAACGCCTCGCTGCTCCGTGTGCACTTCACGGTCGAGCGTCCCTTTTGGATGCAGTGGTGGGCTGTGCTGCTCGCCGCACTTGCGATCGGGGGTGTCGTCGCGGTGCTCGTCCGCGCACGCGTGCGCCGACTTCTCGAAATCGAGCGCATCCGCGCGAGGATCGCCGCGGATCTGCATGACGACATCGGTTCGGGACTCACGCGCATCGCCATGCTCGCAGAAGTCATGGAGCGGCAGTTCTTCCTTCTGCGTCGACAGGGCGCCGCACCGGCGGCTGATTTCCCTGCGGGTGAATCCACGCTCGGAGACATCGCAGCGATGCTGCACCGTATCGGCGAAACCAGCCGCGAGCTTGTCGAGGCGATGAGCGATGTCGTCTGGTCCATCGATCCCCGCCACGACACCTTCGCCCAGCTCTTCCAGCGTATCCGCGTTTTCGCAAACGATCTCTGTGAATCCCGTGACATGCGCTTTCACGTCGAGATGGATGCTGCGCTTGGCACGCAGCTGACCGGCAGCGATTTCTCGCGCACGGTACTGCTCGTGTGCAAGGAGGCGATCAACAACGCCGTGCGGCACAGCGGCGCGCAGCATGTGCGGCTTGAGATTGCTCTGACAGGCGCACGGCTCGTGCTTGTGGTCAGCGACAACGGCCGCGGCTTTGACAGTACGGCGCAGGGGCGGCGCAGCGGACTGGCCAACATGCACATGCGTGTCGAAAAGGCAGGAGGAGATCTGCGGATCGATAGTACGCCTGAACGGGGGACGGTGCTCACGGCGTCGCTTCCCCTGCGATGATTACAGCAGAAACGGGCGCCCCCCGGGGGGGGGGGGGTTGG
>JAEYUG010000032.1 GCA_023432805.1 Bacteroidota bacterium
CCTGGCGGCCGTGGGTGTACCTGCGCTACTTCCTCCTCATCGACATCCTGCACACGATCTCGCAGGCGATCGGCATCACGGGACCGATCAACGGCATCGGTGTGGGCGCGGGCACGATCCACAGCTCGTGGGACTTCATCTGGCTCGACTCCCCGGATCCGGGGCCGGTGGAGACACCGGAGCACATCGACACACTTTGCATCGCGGGCGGCATCATCCTCGATCCCGACAACGTCGACGCCTACAGCGTGACCCCTCCGCCGTTCAACGGCAACGAGATCTACCAGCACGAGTACGGGCTCTTTGACGATCGGAAGCTGAGCCCCATTTCCTTCTTCAACCTCGGCAGCGTGCTCGAGGTCCTCAAGCGGCTCCTGCTGCCGCTCGGGCTCGTGGCTTCGGTGCAGGTCACGGCAACAGGCGAACGGTACATGGAAGTGCGCGAGGTCGAGCTCGATCGTACCGAGGATGTCGAGGATCTCATCGAAGGGATGACTGTTGCCGAGGGGGAAGCGGCCGCGTACGGCTTCCGCGTCGTGACGGCCAACAATGGCGAGCTCGTCGACGGGGAATCGGGGGACCGGTCGATCGACAATATGTATCAGGGTGCCACCAGGCTGCGCCTCGGCGACCGGTGGCTGCATGTGACGAACGACCAACAGGACCACAACACCGACGATCTGAACTGCCTCTACAGTTCGCTCTTCATCTGGGATGCCGAGAATCAGCTCGTGCGCAATGTCTTCAAGATCAACGTCCGCAGGGATGGCACCGCGGCGACGACCGCGCGCACGCACATGCCCTTTCCGCCGGCGGTATATCCGAACTGGGACGGCATGGACGGCGAGAAGGCGATGAACGAGGCCGGCAGCGTTGTTGCCAAGGCGTGCATGGCCTACTACTGGAACGGCAACGCCGATCCCGGGACCGATCCGGTCGGGATCTTCCGGCGCTACATGAAGCGGCTTATCTGGCGCGAGGCGCGCGTGGATCAGCTCGGGTCCATGCCCGGGTGGTACAAGGTCCTCAATGGCGTGACGTGGACCGTGCGTAAGCGCACCACGATCGCGGCCGAGCACGTCACCGAGTACGAATGCGAGCGGGGGACGTACGATGCATGAGCATGCGCGATGGGGAAGGAGGTCCGATGCCTAGAAGAAGGACCGAAAGCTGGGCGAGCGGTTCCTCGATCGTCTCGCAGTTCCAACGCCAGAGCGGCGGTGGGGGTGTGGGTGGCGGTGGAGGAGGAGGCGCCACGCCGGCGGCCGAGCTGCCGGTCTATGCCGATGTCGATGGGGCCGAGGAAATCACGATTAGTCATCATTTCAAGAGCAGGTATGTCACTGTCACCGTCTACACCGAAGAAGGCTACATCCTCCCGCAATCCCGTGTGCTTGAGATCGAGTGCAAGGAGTATGCGACGCGCATTGTGTTTCATGCTGCTTTCACTGGCGTGGTCAAGCTGTCTGTTTGAAGCGGCCGCGCAGCAGAAGGCGGGCGTGTGGCTCTCGATCACCCCGAAGGCGCGGTATGACTCGCTCGCGGTCGCGCGCGATTCGATCCTCGCGCGCATGAGCGACTCACTGCGCGTCGTGCGCAACCAGATGGCGATGATGGACCGGCTGAAGGGCGACGGGCTGCAGGATTACCTCGCCGTGTGGATGAACGATTCGACGCTCACGCTGTGGATCCCGATGGACTCCCTCCTCACGGTGATGCGCCGTGCCGAGGGCCGGCGGGACTCGACGGTGTTCGGAGCGTACGATGTTGGAACGCACGACTGGGCGCTCCCCGGCTACATCGATGAACCGCCCTACCCGGATTGGTACTCACGGGACTGGACGCGCCTGAAGAAGACAGGGGTCTACGTGAATCCCACATCGCCGCTGCAGCTGGTCTGGCACATGGATGGGGACTCGGTCGCAACATTCGAGCTGAAACTTCCGCGTGCGCGGCTCCTGGCGTTCCTCGGGATCGACTCGGTGGCCACGAGCGTGGGGCCGCGGTTCATCGGTGCGATCTATCCGGACTCGGGTTCGAATTGGGCCACGTTCCAGACGCTGGTTCTGAATGATTCGACGAGGAGTTTCCAGCTTGCTGCTGGGCCGGGGATCACGTTTCAGCCGGCATGGTCGAGCGCGACGAAGGACTCCCTGACGCTCTTCATCAATGTCGATTACGACGTGCTCTGGTACCGGATCCGCGACTCGGTGCTGGCCAATGCGGGCGGGGGAGGAGGAGGCGCCACGGCCTTCACGGGCCTCACCGACACGCCGGCATCGTTCGCTGGACAGGGGGGGAAGGTGGTGTCGGTGAAGACCGACGAGAGCGGCCTCGAGTTCACGGTGCCGGCAACGGGTGGAGGAGGAGGGAGCGACATGCTTGTCGTCGACACGACGGGCACGTGGATCGATTCGGTGACGTACTATACGGTCGGGTTCATGGCACCTGTGGGTCATCTCCGGCAGGGGCGGAACGCGGTGCATGATTCCCTCTCGTGGTACCGGGTAGGATGGTACGAGTACATCTTTCCTGTGGATTTTCCCTCCCCGCTCTCGACCCGGCTCGGGAAGGGATACAACTGCTACTACCTCGAGCTCGTTTCCGACAGCGCGAATGGCGTCTTCTTCACCGGTTCGGGTGAGTTCGATGCGCTGACCTACGACACCGACTACAGCTTCGGTGCATCAACACATGGTGTCACCCGCTCGGAAGGGGCATTCTCGAACAACTGGGGTGTATCCTCGTCGTACGGCTACTCGACTGTGCAGGCGCAGAAAAAACCGACGGTTACAGGTTCATTGGACTCGCTCACCTGGTACGCGGGCACTATCCTTGATCCCGCAACGATGACCCCACGCGCGTACCGGCACCTGCTCATGGTGAGTGGATCAGGCTCGACGCTGAACACGTTCCTCGGCAGCATGCGGATCCGCATCTACTTCCACCAGCGACAGGGCTACGCGAGCTCGTGGTACATCAAGCCGATCAGTTGGCGGCTGTATCGGCAGTGGAAATAGGTGGAAGTCTACACGGTGGGAACCGATACACGCCAGACCGGATTCGGCGGTTTTGAGTTCGTGTAAACCCAAAGCCAATTGGGGATTTTGACGAAGATGCAAATGAGTAAACTCCCCACCGCAAGACAACCGTACCTTCTGAAGGTATTATTCAGTGCGATGCTATGCTGATCACGGGGCCTGTTTAAACAATATGGTTCTCTTTGCCATCGCGTATTCTCGAGAACCCGACGTGAAAGCTTGGACCTATTTCACGCGTCGTCCGTGCACGATAAGCGTACGATCCCGTGCATCAGTACCCACTGCCCAAACCTGATCTTTTGTGCATGAGATGGCGTGGAACAGGCAGTCCCCATCTTCTCCAACCCTGTGCAGCGACCAGCTTTTCCCGTTGTAATGTGCAATACCGCGGGCTTGATCGACGACAAAAAAGTCTACGGGAGAGTTCCCGCGGATCCCGACCTCCACAAATCTCAAAGGTGACTTCTCCTTCGATGGTACCCATTGAGTACCGTTCCATTCAAGATGCCATCCTCCGACACACGTAAGTTGCCGCATGCCGGGGCAGAACCAGATGCTGACCATGCTGCGTGGTAGGCTCTTCATGTACGCCTGCTCTGCCTTGCCGTTCACGAGGCGATACACGTATGATGGGCTTTTGTCGAACAGCCATGTGGATGCGACGCACAGGGCGGTGTCTCCGTGCCCCCAGACGTCATTGAAGTCGTAAGTGATCCCGGAGTTGAGGATCCGATAATCGCGACCATTGTAATGTGCGAGAGCCCCGGCAGGCCCTACAAGGTAAACATCATCGGGTTTACTGCCCCACATACGAGATATCCCGCCGGGCAATGCCCCGTATAGGAGAGAATCGTTAACAAACTTCTTGCCGTCCCAGCGCACAGGGAATCCACTTCCGAACCATACGTTGTCGTGGCTGAAAGCAAATACACTATTTAAATGCCCCGGCACATGATACTTCGTGCCTGGTAACCAGACCGGGACATCCACGATTTCCCATGTACGTCCATCCCAATGAATGGCGTTGTGCTCGACGAGTTTGTTCATCCCGTCTCGTGTAGTAATCATACCCACGGCCCAAACATCAGTGTCGTTGAGGGCGTATACGTCGAGCAGCCAGGAATGGTCGTCCCCGATGGAAATCTCCTCCCAGATAAAATCATGCGAGGAGCTGTCGGGTTCGATGGGAATGGGCGTTACCGGATCAATGCTGGAACACGCTGAGAGACAGAACGAGAGCCCTGCTCCGCACAACAGCATCCATGAACTGAGGGTGCGAAGGATCATCGAAAAGTACCCCGCCCAGACCGGAACTGACAGGCGCTTGCAATACGGTGGATTCAGGTTGCAGAGGCTGCGGCTTACCATAAGGCCATCTCGATGGAATGTTCGCGGTGAATAAATAAATAGCCTGAAGTGCATCTTGCGATGATCTATGGTGTAATGGTCCAAAGAACCTACAGTGAGGAGCGCACGCGGGTCGTGCGCGGGTCATCGTTGTGTGAGGCGGAGAATACGGCGGTTCCACCGACGCAGAGCGTACGGCGGACGGCGCAAGAAAGTAAGTGGGATAGCTCCAAGCGGGAAATTGGAGAACAAAATCCGAAAAGTCAACAAAAATCTCCGCAGGCATGCAATAATTGCAAAGCCGTTTATCCCTCTGACCTTGACTTCCGAAGCCTCGCGTCCAACGGATTCCTGCAGAACACACCAGCGCCCCTCCGTCTGTGAGGTTCGGAGGGGCGGCGATGGAGGGAGGAAGTACCAGGATCCTCCCCCGATTGGCGCTGCAGGATTGCTACCAGTTCTTCGCGCGCATGTCGAGCGTAGTCACCACATGATCGTAATCTGTGGTGTAGGCGCCAATGAACTCGCTCCGCATTGGATTGAACGTACCTGTGATTCTGGCCACGTATCCGGGTTGCGCTTCGAACGATGTCGACACCTTACCGTTGACGACGATACCGGTCAGGGTGTAGACGTTTCCGTCGATGGTGATCGCGATCGTGATTCTCCCATCTGCGCGTTCGTCGACGTCCATCTGCGTGGTGTCGAGCGCGACGCCGGCTGACGAAAAGACAACGTCCCACGTGCCAGTAGCGAGGGGTGGGGTTGGGCTCGAAGGATCGTCGGAACAGCCAGCCAGAAGAAGGAGGAAGCCGGCGACGAGGAGACCGCGTGTTCGCAGCATAATAGCTCCTGTGCGTTGTGATGAATCCCGCGGTGGTCGCGGGTGATCAGGAGTAGCGCTGAGTATGTCGTGAACCGGATGGTGATGGGAAAAATCAAGATACGGAGATGGATCTCCGAAATGCAAGGGAGGTTGAAAGACCGGACGGATAGGTGCCTCCGATTGACCCCTGAGAAGATATCATGTTAGAGGTGTGGAAGAAGCCGGTGGAGACGTCAATGTGCTTCGGTGTGAAGGCTTCAGCCATGTGCTGCTGGGAGTACCGACCTTGCGCGTCGAACACCATGTCTTTCACAGTGGTGGTGACGGTGTACTCCATGACATTTTGTTCGGCGTAGAACACAACGACCGGTACGTTCGCGCGAGGGATGAAGGCGGTTGACCCGAAATCAAAATACTGCTGTGCGGGTGCCGCGAGTGGGATCATCGCGAGGATGATCGCCTGGGCGATGCGTGTGAAACAGCGGTGTAGCATACATCCTCCTATGGGAAGGTGCGTGGATGCGAGCCGAAAGCGTTTCCTTCGGTCCGTTGCAGTGACTCTATGGTGTGCATCGGGGATATCGGGACGGAGTCGAACGGACGAGCTGGTGATCAGCGCAGGATGAGTCCCTTGCGCACGATGCGCACGGACGGTGTGGTCAGAGTGTAGAGATAGAGGCCGGAGGGCCAGGAGGCGGTGGACACAAGCCTCGTATGTCGCCCGGCAGCGAACAGGTCACCGGAGAAGACGGTTGCCATGTGTGCGCCGCTGATCGCATGGGCGGTGAGCGTCACGGCTGCAGGTTCGGGAAGCGTGAAGGAGAGCTGCAGCC
>JAEYUG010000036.1 GCA_023432805.1 Bacteroidota bacterium
CTTACCCATGCGCCGCACCTCGCACTCGCCGCAGGGGAGAGCGCACGCAGGACCCTGACCGACATCCCGGCGCGGGGACAGGCGAGCGCGGCGTACCGGCTCACGGTACGCACGCCGCTGACCTCGCCGGTACGCGACACGGTGCACGTCCGCACGCGCGCTGTGGGCGACAGCACCTGGCAGGCATGCGCGCACCCGGTCTTCATCGACGGGCATGAGCGGATCGTGTCGGTCAGCTGTGCCACGCGGGGACAGGACACGCTCTGGGGCGACCCGTACTATGAGACGGTGATCCCGCTTCCGCTGCAGGTCGAGTACGCCCTGACGAACACGGGGAACGCGCCGCTGCGGTCCTGCGCGGTGGCGATCCTGCCGCCGCCGATGTACGTGCTGGCGGGCAGCGACAGCGTGCAGCAGTACGGCGAGATCGCGCCGGGTGCGACGGTGCGGCGCGACTGGCTGCTGACGCTCGATCCCGCGCAGGCGGTGCCGGGCACGTCCGCGATTGCGTTCGCGACGCAGTGCGAGGAACTGACGGTCCCACCGGTCTGCACGCGCGCGGTGACGCTGGCGGTGGGAGCACCGGAGGGGATCGTGCTCACGCCGTGGCGGCTGCACTTTGCGGCCGAGCAGGGCGGGGCGCTTCCCGCCTCGCAGCAGGTGACGCTGTGGACGGGCAACGGAGCGAGCATCTTCTGGCAGGCGGTGCCGGATGCCGCGTGGCTGCGTGCGGAGCCGGGCCTCGGCAGCGTGAAGACGGTGATGGACGTGCAGCCGACGACGACGGCGCTGGCTGCGGGCCTGCACGAGGGCACGGTGACCGTGTCGGCGGGCAGGTATGTGCGTCCGCACCACATCGAAGCCACGTACACGCTGACGACGATCGTGTCGGCGGCGGGGCTGCCGGTGCCGCAGGCGGTCGAACTCGGACCTGCGTATCCGAATCCCGCCACCGGTGAGGTACGCATCGACATCGCCCTCGACGCCCCGCGTCCGGTGCTGCTCGAGCTGTACGACCTCTACGGTCGTCGCGTGGCGCAGATGCACGAGGGTCCGCTCTCAGCCGGCCGCCACACGATCCGCTGGTCCGCCGCCGGCCTCCCCTCCGGCCTCTACCTGCACCTGCTGCGCACCGACCGCGGCACCCTGACCCGCAGCGTGGTCGTGCGACGGTAACGCGACGAGCACGAAGATCGTGTGTGTGGTGCAGTGTTTTCGGGCGCAGTCGCGATCCGGGCCGCTTGGTGGTACATCCGAGTGTACGAACCCGGTTGTTCGGACGAGGGGCGACGCAATGCGTTGCCCCTCGTCGTTATGATCGGTATGTTGCAAGTCTTCCATGGAAAATCGCATCATGCATCATATCGTCCGTACCGTTCTCCTCCCACTCTGCTGCCTTGCCGCGCTGGCGCTTCCGCTGCGCGCGCAGGAGAAGCAGACCGATCTCTACGATCCCTCAGCCGATGCCGCCGCCGCACTGCGCGAGGCGCGCACGCGTGCGACTGCCGAGCACAAGCACGTGCTCGTGCAGGTGGGCGGCAACTGGTGCTCCTGGTGCCGGAAGCTCGACAAGCTCATCGCTGGCAACGACACGCTGCGTGCGCTCGTCGACGACAACTACGTGCTGGTGCGCGTGAACTACAGCAAGGAGAACAGGAACCGCGAGGTGCTGGCCGCGCTCGACTTTCCGCAGCGTTTCGGATTTCCCGTGCTGGTCGTGCTCGATGCAGCTGGACGCCGGCTGCACACGCAGGATTCCGGGTTGCTCGAGGGTGGGGGAGCGCACGATCCCGACAAGGTGCGGGGCTTCCTCATGCAGTGGACGCCGAAGGCCGTCGATCCGGCCACATATCGTGACGCCGATCGCTGAGTACGATTCCCCCAGATTTCATACCGACACATCCGATATCACATCCTCCACATCTCCGCTGCTCATGTTTGAACAACTGCCTGCCGCTCCGCTCGACGACGCCGTCGCCACCGCGTTCTTCGAGCGGAACATCCGCAACAGCCGGGATGTGATTGCAGGGGAGTTCGAGAACGTGCTCGCCGACATCATCGAGCAGCTTTCGACGCCGATCGCGACGGCGGGCGGCATCGTGCCGGCCTCGGAGGTGTCGCGGCGCATTGCGCATGGTCTGCGTGAAGGGTTTGCGGGACTCCCGCCGAACGGCTTCGACTTCTGCACCTGGCTGTGGAGCGTGGCGGCGCTGCATGATGTGCAGATTCCCCAGGCCAACGAGATCGGGGCGTCGTATGGTTTCAGCTACGGGGTGGTGCATCTGCGCAAGATCGCGGTAATGGTGGCGGAGGTATACGTCGATGCGCAGCCGCAGAAGATCGAGGCGATGCTGCCCCTGATCGACTCCAGCACGGGCTGGGTCGATGCGCGCAACCTGATCATCTTCGGTCTGCTCGGCTACTACACGCGGCATTTCGAGCATGAGTATGCGGCGCTGCTCGAGCTCACGCGCGAGACGCGGCGCTGGCGGCGGCTCGTGCCGCTCGCGGTGGGGGCGCGCATGATCGTGGTCGATGCGTCGTGGACCTCGATGGCGCTTGCGCTGCTGGCCTCGTCGTTTCATGCAGTCGACGACGAAAACGTGCGGCGGGCCATCGCCTTCGAATTGCGGGCCGCCTCGATGTACGGCGATCATGCAGCGCTGGCCGCGTTCATCACGGCGCAGGCCGACACGGCCTCGCCCGTCGTGCGCTCGATGCTCTGCGACGTGGTGCGGCTCGCCAAGTACGACTGGAGTCACACCTTCGCCGATCGCGTGCGTCCCGTGCTCACCGCATGGCGCAGCCGTGACGACGGCACCCTCGCCGCCCACCTCGACCTCGCCCTCCACCACCTCTCCCGCTGACAGGTCGGTGGACGTCCTCGTCCACCTTGAAACTGCAACATGACGCTCATCATGCGTCAGGGACCGATCTTCCTGCCGTGGACGAAGATGCCCTGTCCGAGACGATTGCCACCGATGTACACGTCGCGACCGTCGTAAGTTGAACAGGTGAACTTGTTCGTACCGGTGGGCGTGAAGAAGTTCTTGTACTCGCGCCAGCTGCGCCCGTTGTAGTGCTGAATCGATCCGTAATGCCCCGCGACGAAGATGTCGTACCAGCTCACCGCACTCATCGTATTCTGATACCCGCTGATCCAGCTTTCGAGCACTCTCCAGTTCGTTGTATTGCGATAGACCCCGTCACCGGCAACGACGATGCGGCCGTTGGCATCACACCAGATGGAGGTCATGTGCTTCTTGATCGTGGTGTCGGGCAGCAGGTCGACCCGGTCGCCCACGACCCGGTAGATGCGCGAGGGGGCATCGCTCGAAAGTGCGCCCGACGCGAAACACATGGTCGTGTCGCCGGCACTCCACACATCGATGAAATCCTGGGTCGTCCCACTCGCAAGTCTACGGTATGCATTGTTCTCGTAGAGGAGCATGCTACCGTCCCATCCCACAAACACGAGACGATTCTTCGTGTAGCCCACAGCCCGGAGGCCCTGCCCGTCAAACGCATCGACGAACTCGAAGTCCGGATAGTATCGCCTGCCATTCCACCACGCCACGGATCCTCCCGTACAGAACATTACACGGCCGTCGTCGAGCGGTGCACCAAAATACATGTCGCCCGCATTGAGTTGGGTATGAGAATTGGCACTTTCTATTTTCTGATAGGTCCAGGTCTTCCCATCCCACCGCACGCAGTTGTATTTCGTCTCCCGATCGAGTGTCCCATCGGGTTTGCGGAGGTGGAACCGGCCCAGCACCCAGATGCTGGTGTCACCGAGTGCGACGATGCCGTTCAGGTACGAGTCCCCATCGCCGAAGTACTGCACATCCCACACGAACTCATGACTCGTGGTGTCGGGGGCAGCAACGACGATCGGAGGTGGCTTCAGGGGTTCATCGCTGCAGCCCGCAGCCCCGCCGCACAGGGCCACCAGCAAGCAGCACAGCAACAGCATATGCCCACGCGCCGCCGTGCGGCGCCCCGGTGTATTCATGCGCACAGCAGTAATCCTGCACATCGCAGGCCTCCAAATTCGGTTGTACATGATCGAATCCGAAATGTGTCTGCAACGCAGTCGGCTTCATGCAGCGCTGGTGTGCATGTCTGCACGAAGCCGACCACGGCATTCAGACTTACTTGAGCAGGGTCATAGTCTGCGTCATGATACGGCCACCATGGAGGAGTTCGTACCGATACGTCCCCGTCGACCAGGTGGAGCCATCCACGGGTACTCTATGCTGCCCCGCCTCCGCGTATCCATCCCTGAGCCGGCACACCTCACGGCCGGTCATGTCGAGCACGCGCAGCACGACCGGTCCGGCTTCCGGCAACCAGAACTCGATGACCGTTGCAGGATTGAACGGGTTCGGATAGTTCTGCGACAGGACGGGTACCGGGTCCCTGCGCAGTGACGCTTCCGTACGCACACACCGCTTGGCCATTTCATTGCGTGCCAGAAACACGCGGCGGGCGAGCACCTCGGCGTTGGCGGGCTCCTCCGCGACATCGACGGTCATGTACACCGTCCGTCCTGCCCATGCATGCAACGGGAGTTCGTTCAGCACCCAGTGCGTCGAATCCTTCGAGAGATCACGGACCGGAAAGTTGAAGGTCGTCAGCAGGGTGTGGGACGACGCGTCACGAAGGTTCACGGTGAAACGCATCCCGGGAGGAAGCGAATCCGGTGCATTGCTGTACATGATGCGCGAAAAGCGAAGACTATCGCTCGATGCGACAACGAACGTTGTTGTTGTCATCTTGGCCTCGGCAACGACATCCCGGCCGATGACCGCCGAATCCGCGGCGCCGGCCCAGCTCAGATGCTGCTCGCCGCTCGCACCATGCACGAGGGTGAGATCGGTCACACCGCAGGCTGCGACATGCACCCCGGATACCACGCGAAGATCCCGGATCTCCTGATGGCGATCGTCCGCGGTCTTCGCCAGGCTGGCTGCTGTCGTCCGCACCGCATGAGAGAACGGCGCACGCTGCAGTGGCGCGCTGTATGCCTCGAGCATCATGGTCGCCGGTGCATGCTGCAGCATGGTCGGGTACGACGCATCGGTGATCTGCGGAGAGCTGCTGAAGCCGCCATCATCGATTGCCATGCATACAATGCTGCCGCCATGATCCTCGTGAAACGCACAGCGCAGCGCGAGCAGTGAATCATCGATCGACCCCAGTGTCGGATTGAGCGCATCGCCATATGTGGTGACAAATGCCGCGATCTGGTAGGCGGTCTGGTTCCACGTGAACGGGGAGGTCAGTGATCGGGTCTTCAGTACGACATACCGATTTGCGAAATACCCTCCCCCGAACGGTTGTGACACCTCATAGGCGATGACGGGTGCATGCAGGTGATTGCTCGTGATGGAGCTGGCGAAGACGACATTCTCGTCGGGTGCGCTGACGACCTCGACAGGATCGATCGTCACGAACGTCTTTGTTGCACCTACGGTCCAGATCGTCATGTGGGTATATTCCACGCGATTGGCGATCGTGTAGGAAACACCATACCCGATGAAATCGCGCATGGAGACGATGGAAGGGAATCGTGGTTGCGCGCCTGGTGACTGCACCAGATCCTCATGCGTAGTGGTGTAGTGGTCGGTTGTCCATTCTGCCAATCCGTGTACGGCATGCAGCATTTCGTCTCCCTCCCAGACAACCACGAAGATTCTGCCTCGCGGATTGCTGTTTGGATTGTCCAATCCATACCCTGCATCGATCACAGGATGGGTGGAGACGCCGCGTGTGAGCGAGTTCTGAGGTATCGGCGCATCACCCCACAGGCCATTGGATCGAATGCGGACCTCGATGTTGCCAGCATCGACATAGACGACATAGACCGTCGAATCAATGACCGCAATGGAGGGATGATAGGCCGCATCTGCCATGGGTGGTCTCTGCGCCGCATCTCGGAATGTGCTGACAAGTTCTTCGGGCGTCCACGTGCGACCACTGTCCCGGGACTGTGTGTACCAGATCTCGCCCGCACTCGGGTAGACGAGATGATATACGTTCTGATCATCGATGTCCAGCCGACGTTGACTGCAGCGGGCGGTGGGCTGCTCCTCCTCATCCGAGAGCAGGTGTGCCTTGTACCGCAGGAAGGTCGTGCTGCCGCTCTGGTCGAATCTGACCCTGTATTGCTGCGCCATCGGGTCAGTACTCGCGGTGGGTTCGAATGCCATCGACAGGGAGGGATGTGCACGCAGGCCGTACAAGCCGCTGTAGAGCCCCATGAAGAGGCCATCGCCTTCCTTCAGAGGCAGCGCATCGGGCAGCGCGATCCGTTTCTGATACGCGTCGGTCGATTCCTTGTAGTCGAGATATGACTGCGGTTGAATTCTGTAATATGGTAAGTGTTGGTAATTGTAGTCCATCCCGAGGAACACTCCCAACGTCGCAGGATCATTCCAGGGCACGTATGGAGTGGTATGTTCGATGAAGCCCACTTCGGGGTGCTGGGAGGAGTCCGTGAACTGGATGACGCGCCAGGGATCGGCGAAATCGAAGGCCATATTGTCCTTCGGGTGGTAGATCTCCTGTGTCGTTCGGATAAAGACGGAGTCGACGTCGCCGGCAATGGCCTCGTAGGTCTTGGCAAACAACACCTTGTAGTCCCGCTGTCTCGGTCGATGTTCATGCAGCCCGACATCCCAGTGCTTGTGTTTCTCCCGCTTGCCGTCGGGCGTGTTGTCATAGGCTGTCCACCACGTTTCCACGTCATGGTTGCGCCATGTCAGCCAGCCGCGGGAGGCGAATGGTGGTTCGTAATGTGGCATGGCCGAGTAATCGGGGTCGACCGTGCCGCTCAGGAAGACGTTGAGATCGGCCCGCACCCGGCTCTCGGGTTCCAGGCGATAATCCTCGATCGCATGAACGACATTCGTTATGCGGATGCCTTCGATCATGTCACCGGCAGGCGGCAGAAACTCGATGGTGAGCAGGATGTCGTTCGGATGAATCCGGTACTCTGAAAAATGCGGCTTTGCCTGCAGTCCGAGGACGATTCTCCCCGACTGGAGCAGTGAATCCTGAAATGCGCTGAGGTCGCACGTCGAATTAGGTAGCGGATCAGGGATCTGTGTGATCGAGTATACATTGTTCTGATCTGTCTCCATCGGGTACCCATCATAGGGCCGCTTACAGTTATGGTACAACCAGTCAGCGGTTTGTACGCGTGTGTTCAGAAAATATGCATTGTACCACGAGAGCGGGACGCTCGCAGCCATCATCTTCACATCGCTGTGGAAGGTGTGCAAGGAGTCGTGTTTATAGCGGACTGAGAATGTTACCCGTGTGAGCGTGCTGCCGGGTGGGATGGCACTGCCGATGTCCCACTCGGCACCGAAGAAACTTACCCAGGAATTCCCCCCCCCCTCCATCCGATTTTCAAGTCGATATCGTCCGGTGGTGTCCGGTGACGCGAAGAAATCTCCCGAGCTTGTGTAATTGAGCAACACCGTTCGAGTTTCCCTGATCGATGTCGGCGCGGCCGGCCCGTAGGTGTACGTCTGGGCCAACCCCGCATCAAGCAGCAACAGAAGCAGGAACATGGTCGTGAGCGTTGCATCGCTGAAACTACGTCGCATGTCAACCTCCATATGTGTGGTTGTGGTCTATATCGTGACGACTGACGTCGTCACTGGACTCAGAGGTTTTGACGTATAGTGAACAACTTGAATGCACTCTCCAGTAATGTAACGACCCAATTTGCAAAATGCCAGCGCATGAATCGAACGCATGCATGGCTCTCCACTCGGGCTCAAGTTTTCACCCACTGACAGGAGGACGGACGCCCCCGTCCGTCCTGCCAGCAACCTAATGTTGCATAATCCGCCTGCAATGTACTATTTTGAGACGGATACTATTCCGATGTTTCATTTCTGCAAACCTGGTCAACATACCGTGCAGAAATGGAACCCACGAAACCACCCTGGCACATCAGTCTCGAACACGCCGAACTGCGACGTCTGAAGCAATGGCACAAGCGATATCCACGTGAAACAGTACAGCATCAGGACATTCAGCGGTTGCGTGCGACCTGCACTGCATGCCGTAGCAAGGAGAACCAATGACACGATATCGCAAGGTTACGCACGCATTCGATGCAATCATGAAGGATGCGGACGCGACACGCGTACTGGAAAAGGCCATCGAGGAAAGCTCCCTGATCAAGACGATGCTGCTCTACCGCCTCACGCTCGGTGTGCCCCAGAAGCGCATCGCGGAAGCCATGCACTGCTCGCACAGCAGAATCTCCAAGCTCGAGGGTGGAGATGACGGAATGATCAGCTGGACCGACGTCGTGCAGTATTTCAACGCACTGCATGTACACGTGCACCTCATGCTCGACAAGCAGGATCTCCCGGCGGCAACTCGCATTCGTCAGCATGTGACGGAAATCAACCGGCTGCTCGAATCACTTGCCGCAATCATCGATTCAGAGGGTGGGGATCCGTCGATGCGCTCACGGATCACAGCGTTTTATGGGGAGGTGCTCTTCCCACTGATCCTGAGGGGAGAGGTTGGCTCGGTGAATCTTCCATCCTCGCTCGTGCCGAGTACTCCGGCCGCAGAGACGACAACCGACACCGGACACGCACGCGCTGCAGAGCCAAAGAAGAGATACGCACGCAAGTGATAGCTGACAGGAGGACGGACACCCCGTAAGGTCGGTGGACGCCCTCGTCCACCACAGGAGGACGGACGCCCCCGTCCGTCCTTGACGGATGACGCAGGAAGGAAATGCAGACGGCGTCTACCGCACAACAACGATGCGCTGCACGGCCGATGTGGTGCCTGTCGTCACGTGCACGAGATACGATCCTACGGTCAGGCCCGCCAGATCGATGGTCGTCGCACCCCTAACATCCGAGAACGTGACTGGCGATGCGTGCACCACCCGACCCAGCAGATCGTGCACGACCACGCGTACGGATGAGGCCTGCGGCAGGGTCCATGCAATCGTCACGGCGCCGTCGCGTTCGAGCGAGGCGGGGTGCGGATACGCGCCGATCGTCATGCCCGACGGACGTGCCGCCTCGGCGACCGACGTGGTGCCCGTGATGCGCCTCCAGGCATCGAGCGCGTGCGGCGTGCGTGCCACGACTTCGTTGCGGCTGAATCCGGCGAACAGCGCGAAGCCGGCTTCCGCCTTCTCTCCCGGCGCGAGGGTCCACGGACCGCTGCCGATGATCTGGGAAATATCCGACACGTTGCTCTGCCGCTTGAGAATCCCCGAACTCATCGACAGGTACTTCTCGGTCTTCGTGTAGCCGTCGTGCACGCCGAAGTTCGGCGAGGAGCCGTTGTCGGGATTGTTCATCGACATGTAGTGCAGCGGCACGGTGCGATTCAGCGCAGTCACACCCACCACGGTCGGCACGTCACCCGAACGGGCCCAGGCGATGCCGGTGCGCTGCGTCGTGTCGAAATCCGCATAGTCGTTGAACGCGTTCTTGCCGATGTCCCAGTCGAAGTAGATGCCGACATGCGTGCCGGTCCACGTGTTCTGCGACGTGTTCTCGATCTCGTAGCGCATGATGATCGTCCCGGCGAGCTCGGGTTCGTTGAACTGGTACGAATGCGCCTTCACACGCAGGCCGAGGCGGTTGGTGACGGGTGCGGCGTTGTCGGTGAATTCGGTCACACCCTCCTGGGCTGCAAGGGGACCCGGCGTCGACATCAGCACGGGTGCCGCACCGATGAAATCCTGCAGCTGCGCCGAACCGCTCTCGTCGCGCGCCACGTCGACCACGCGTCGTGCGCCGTTGACCATGGCGCCGATCATGAGCGCGCCCTCGAAGAGCACGTTGAAGGTATTGTTCTTGTAGATGAAGCCCTTGCCGCGCAGCCCCGAGAAGTCGTCGAAGCCGATGTTGCCGTCGTTGGTGACAGTGGTGAGAATGTCGTTCTCGGTGTGGTCGCGATAGGTCGGCTGTTGGAAGAACTGCACGCCGCCGTAGTCGTTGTAGGCGTCATCGGTGATCGTGTAGAGCAATGGCACGGTCTCGTTCAGCGCCTCGACATCGGCCATGGTGATTTCAAACGGGGAGGAGGCGTTCGATCGCGTCTCACCCGTGCCCATGGCACCGAGGGTGAAGCTGCCATTCGAAATCGTGGCGTTGGGGTTGCCGCTCGTGAGCGTCACGAGTGCGTTCGAGGTCGGATCAAGGAAGTTCTTCCATTCCATGGTCACGAGGATGGTTTCGCCGCGGTCGACGATGCCGTTCCCGTTGCCGCGCGTCGAATCGTCGAGGCTCCATGAGACAAGCCGTACAGCAGGCGAACTCAGGGTCAGCGCACGATATGCGTTCACGCGTCCATAGCCGGTCTTGCGGCGATACCGCATCTGCTGGTTCGCGTCGATGTTGTCGGATGTGATGCGCACGAGCTCGGCGATCTGCTCTGCGCTGAGGGTCGGGCGATGGGTGGCCACGAGAGCGGCCACACCGGCGACCTGGGGACTCGCCATCGACGTGCCAGTCAATGACGCATACGCGTTGATGGACTGCGACACGCTCGAAATGATACCTTCGCCCGGTGCCGACACGTCGACCCACGTTCCGTAGTTGGAGAAGCCGCTTATGCGGTCCGTGGCGCCGACGCTCGCGACGCTCAGCACTCCCTCGTACGACGCGGGTGTGAACACATCCTCCTTCCCATCATTGCCCGAGGCCGCGACCACCACGGCACCTTTCGATTGCGCGTAGAGAATGCGGTCCTGCTCGCTCAACAACAAGCCACCACCACCACCCCAGCTGCAGTTGATCACCCGGGCACCCATGTCGGCGGCGTACACGATGCCGTCGTACCCGCGAATGATCGATGCACCGCCATCGTCGCTTCCACATTTGACGGCAAGGATCCTGCATCCATATGCCACACCGGCGATTCCCTTCCCGTTGTTGCCGACGGCAGCGGTAATCCCCGCCACATGCGTACCGTGGTTGTTGCCCATCGGCGTGGGAGACGGGTCGATGTCGTAATACGAGCCCCCCATCGATGAGGTGGGTCCCGCGAAGTCGATGCCGATGATGTCGTCGACAAATCCGTTGCCGTCATCGTCGATGCCGTTGATGTCGGTCAAGGTGTAGTTGTTGTCCTTGTTCACATCCTCACCGGGATTGACGAAGATGTTGGGACGCAGGTCTTCATGCTGCCAGTGCACGCCGCTGTCGACGATGCCGATCACCACACCGGACGATCCCGTCGTCACATCCCATGCCTCCTGCACCTTCATCAGTCCGAGGGCATACTGCTGCGCGACACGGGGATCGTTCGGCACGAACATCACCGGGAAGATCCGCTCCGGTTCCGCGTACTCCACCCCCGGAAGCGCGGACAGCTCGGCCGCCACGACCCGGGGATCCTCATTGCCGGTGAAGGTCACCCGGTACATGCGGTCCAGCCCGATCTCGCGACCGCCGCTCGTGAATGCGCTCCCGTGCCGGGGGTACATCTGCACGATCTCGTTGACGCCATGTCGTGCAAGCACGGGCGCGAGCTGCGGCAGCGCCACCGATGCCTTCGAAAGCGCTGCGCGCGTCGAGGCCGTGAACTTCATCACGACAACGCCCGGCATGAGCCGCACGCCGTCTGCGGAGGCGTTCGTTGATGTGGAGGTGGGGGATGTGGCAGCCGCGCGCAGAGGGATGGAGAGGAGGAACAACGCGGCGCACAGCAGTGTCAGTGCGAGGTGGTCTCGGAAATGCTGCATCGATGGGAAGTTGAGAATGAATGAAACACCGTGCGCACGCAGGGAGCGAGCAGGTGAGGAACCGTCAAAGGTGCGTGTGTCGGAATGATGCTGCAGGCGTTCGCATCGTCGACGGAAACCGCGCGATGCTCCTGCATGGGATGCTGCGTCAGGCGCGAATGATGCGGCCGATGACGCGGGGTTGTTCCGCGGCGAGTGCTGTGAGCATCTCCGCCTCGGCGGCCCGGTCGACGATGACGATCATGCCGATGCCGAGATTGAAGGTGCGGCGCATGTCCTCTTCAGGGACAGAACCGAGCTCCTGAATCATCGAGAAGATGTGGGGACGCGTCCAGGCGTCCCACGCGATGTCGAGCGCGAGTCCGTCGGCGATCACGCGGCGGGTATTGCCTTCGATGCCGCCGCCCGTGATATGTGACAATCCGTGCACGGCGGATGTTTCAAGCAGGGGACGCACGGCATGGAGATACGATCGGTGCACAGCGAGCAGCGCATCGCCGAGCGTGCCGCCGAGTTCGTCGAAGTGTGTCGTGAGGTCGAAATGGGGCAGCAGCACGGCACGTGCGAGCGAATAGCCGTTGGTGTGCAGTCCCGTCGAAGGAAGCCCGATGAGCACATCACCTTCCTTCACATTCTCCTTGCTGAGAATATTCGCGCGGTCTACCACACCGACGATGGTCCCGGCGATGTCGTACTCGTCGGGGGCGTACATGCCCGGCATTTCCGCGGTTTCACCACCGATCAGCGCACACCCGTTCTCTCCGCAGGCCCTGGCAAAGCCGGTGATCACCTGCTCGGCGACGGCGGGATCGAGCTTGCCGGTCGCGAAATAGTCCATGAAATACAGCGGGGACGCGCCGGTGGTGAGGATGTCGTTCACGCAGTGGTTGACCAGATCCTGCCCGACTGTGTCATGCCGCTGGAGCAGCGAGGCGATCTTGAGCTTGGTTCCCACACCATCCACACTCGAGACGAGCACAGGCGCTTCGTATTCGGGGAAGCGCGCATCGAACAGTGCCCCGAAGCCACCGATGCCGCCCAGCACGCGGGGCGTGTGCGTCGACTTGACTGCTGCAGCGATGCGTCGGACGGTTTCTTCGCCGGCTTCAATATCCACACCGGCGGCCTTGTAGGTGATGCTCACGTTGCACTCGTCGGAAAAGTGATCAATTTCGAAAAGTATTGCTTGCACCCCTCATCTGCAACCCAGTTCGAGGCGGCCACTACGTGCGTGACGGACACCAGTCCGCGATCACGCATGCATCGCACTTCGGTCTGCGCGCGATGCAGGTCTTGCGCCCGTGCAGAATGAGCAGGTGACTCGCGTCGGTCCACTCCTCACGGGGAATGAGTGCACAGAGATGCCGCTCGATCACCACGGCGTCATCCGAATCGACCAGAGCCAGCAGGTTGGAGATCCGTGTCACATGCGTGTCGACGGGCAATCCTGGAATCCCGAATGCGTTGCCCAGCACGACATTCGCGGTCTTGCGTCCCACACCGGGAAGAGCGGTGAGTTCCTCCATCGTCTGCGGAACCACGCCCCCGTGCCGCTCGCGCAATGCCGTCGCACATCCCTTGATGTTCTTTGCCTTGTTCTGGTAGAATCCCGTGCTGTGGATGATCTCCATGAGTGACGCGTGCGGAGCGTCCGCCATTGCATCCACCGTGGGATACGCACGGAAGAGGACAGGCGTGACCATGTTCACGCGCTCGTCGGTGCATTGCGCCGAAAGGATCGTCGCAATCAGGAGTTCGAAGGGGGATGTATGCGTGAGTGCGCAGGCGGGTTCGGGAAACTCCTCGCGCAGCTCGGAAAGGATGGCTGCAATGCGACGCCGTCGCTGCGCGGGCTTCTCGCTCGCGAATGAAGGTCGCAATGCGGGGCGTCTCATGCGTAGAGGGAAGGGACTTACACGAGTTCTTCCATCAGTTCGCGCCTGGGACGCGGGATCACGACCTTGTTGACCAGCAGTCCCCTTTGCGCGATCACCTCTGCGCCGGCATCCACCGCGGCCTGCACGGCCGCGACGTCTCCGGTCAGCGTGCAGAAGGCCTTGCCGCCGAGCGCCATTGCGAGCCGCAGCTCCATCAACGTGACATTCGCGGCCTTGACCGCTGCGTCCGCACCCTCGATCAGCGATGCCACGCTGAACGCCTCGAGGATCCCCATCGCCTCGAACTCACTGACCATCGATAGTCCCTTGATCGCCGGGAAGATCGATTCGTGCACGTTCGGAATGACGAAGGAGTCGATGACGGAGGCTTCCTCGATGGCCTCTCCGGCCTCGACGCTCGATGTCACGGCGGCGACGTCTCCTCCCACCATCACCATGTATTTGCCCGAACAGATCGAGCGCGAGAGGATGAGTTCGGTGTCCGCTGCCTTCAGCATCGCATCCGCGACATTGTAGCCCGCGGCGATGCTTGACAATTCGATGAGTCCGATAGCGTTGTGTGCCATGATGATCCGGCCGATGGATGTCACTGTTGCAGTCTCAGAATTAGCAAAAAATCGCTCGCTTCTCCAAACAGGGATCGAGGGTGGGTGCACCTTCGATCTGCAGTGTCGGCAGGCTTCCCGATCCGAAGGGCACGTACGCGGCGGTTGAATTCCGGTGCCCCCTCGCCTATGTTGCAACAGTCGACTTTCCTTCGGATCCCCATGAAATCGCTCGCAATACTTGCAGTGCTTCTGCTCGGTGCCGGAACGTGCGCTGAGGCCCAGCGTCTTTCACCACACGTCCCGCCGCCGGGCACATGGAGCCTGACGCTGTCCGGCGGAATGATCGGCATGGGCAGCGATCTGACCCAGGTCCAGAGCGAATACCGCTACCGGCCGATGGCATCCCTGCTCATCATGCGCATGCTGCGATCCTCCTTCCAGGTCGGTGTCGCCCTCGGCGGCGGTCAGATCGCCGCCGAACGCGACGTCGTCTCATCAAAGGTCCCCATGGGCACCGCCCTCGCCCATGCCGAGTACCGCGTCCCATTGCTCCAGGGACAGCTCTCTCCCCTCGTCTTCGCGCAGGCAGGCATGATCATCGCCGTTCCGAGTGTCACGACCAACGGGGTGCGTACCACCCATGATGCCACCCTCGCTCCAGCCTATGGCGGGGGATTCGGCCTCGAATTCCTCCACCGTCGTCGTTACGGTGTGCGTTTCATGGTCGGGGGACTTCTGACAGGCAGCGACAACCTTGATGGGATCGAGCAGGGCGATAGGAAGGATGGAGCTGCATGGGCGACACTCGGCATCACCTGGTTCCCCTTCAGTCGTTGATGCAGCTGCGGCGGGGAAGTCTCCGCTGACGCATGCACCGCCGGACCGGTACGCCCCGGCCCCAAACGCAGACGGCGCGCCATGTGGCGCGCCGTTGCAGGAACATGCGACCCGAAGAATCAGGGCTGCGTCGGTGTCGGCTGGATGCTGAGCAGTTCGATTTCGAAGATCAGTGTCGCGTGAGGCGGAATCACCTCACCCGCACCACTTTCGCCATAGGCGAGGTTCGAGGGGATGTAGACCTCGTACTTCGAACCGACCTTCATCAGCTGCAGTGCTTCGGTGAATCCGGGGATCACACCGCTCACGGGGAAGCTCGCGGGCTGACCGCGCTTGTAGCTGCTGTCGAATTCCGTGCCGTCGATCAAGGTGCCCTTGTAGTTGATCACGACCGTCTCGTCCGCTTTCGGCTGGGGACCGTTGCCCTCCTTGATCACCTTGTACTGCAGACCGCTCGGCAAGGCGACAACGCCCGATTTGGACTTGTTCTCGGCGAGGAACTTCGCGCCCTTGTCCTTCATCTCCGCGCCCTTCTTCTCCATTTCCGCCTTCTGACGCTCACCCTGTGCCTGGATGTATGCCTGGACGGCTGCCTGCATCTGTTCGGTGGTCAGGGCTGCGGTATCGCTCTTCAGACCGGCCTGCATGCCCGCAAGGTAGGCATCTGCGTTTACATCAACTTTCTGCTGGCGGAGATTCTTCCCCATGTCGAAGCCGATGCTGTAGCTCACTGTGTCGATGTTCGACGCGAGATCGGCAGAACCGCCCCCGGACTTGGAGCAGGCGGCGAGAGTGAGTGCGAGAAGGGGAATGATGAACAGTTGTTTCACGAGTGGATTCCTCCGGTGTCTGATGCATGTCAGTTCAGTCCCGCAAGATAACCAAAGTCCACGTGCTTTCCATTTGTCCGGTCCTGGCCGCGCATGCCGCGTGGAACTGGCGAACAAAGCCAACGTGACGGTGCGGCAACCGTTCGCTCGACGAATCGCAGCGCCACCATGCGGATACCGCACCATCACGTTGATCCCCATGCTGAACAATTAGGGACACGGGATGCTGCTGCTGAAAAAAACGAACAACGGTTCGAAAATATTTCGTCGGCTCCCCCGCCTGTTCAGCGTCCGAGTTCGCGCTGAAGGTCCACCATGTCGTCGACACGCTTGCGGATGCGCGAGGATCCATCCCCGGTGAATCCGCTGCGGTCGAATTTCGAGTGCGACAGCACCCATTCACACTCCCTGCGGGCGGTTGCATGGTCGCCCAGCGTGAAACTGTGCCGCGCGATCTTCGCCCGCGCCTGGATCTCGATGTAGCGACGCTCGCGCACTTCCGAGTCGATGGACTGCACGATGCGCTGGTATGCATCTCGCGCGAGGCGCAGGTCGCCCTTCTTTTCCGCCGCAGACGCGAGCCCCCAGAGAAACAGCCGATTCTTCGGAAACTGCTTCAACATGCGCTGCGCTGCGCGGATCGCATCTACGTAGCGCTCCTCCTCGATGAAGATCCAGATCAGGGAATTGGTCGCCTGTGCTGCAGTATATGCACCGTTCTTCTCAGCCTTGCGCAAAAGATTGATGCCCGCGAGGCGCTCATCATCGACGAGCGGGGTCCATGTCAGGAATGACATGCGCCTGCTCTTCCAGTACTTGTAGGTGCCGACACCCGTCATCGCGTCCCATGCCGAACCATCCGCTGCGAGACAATCCGTGAAATACGACTGAGCCTTCAGGCCCGCCGCGAGTCCCCCGATCCAGTCCTCCCCATCCCGAAAGCGATCATAAGCGATGTAGCTGTGCGCCATGCCCACGGTGAAGTTCGCCTCCGCCACACGATCCTTCTGCTCGATCATCTTTTCTCCCAGTGCGATCGCACGTTCGAGCAGGGTCGTGTATTCCGGTTGGGGGACGGGCGTCTCGAAGTCGAGCGACATCACCTGCTGGAGAATCGCCTTGTTCAGATATCCCGCCGGGTGTACCGGCCAGCGCCGCATCGCCTCGTCGAACAACGCGCGTGCCTCCGAGTAGCGTTGATCCCCCGCAGCCTCGATGCCCCGCTCGATCACACCATGCAACCCGGCATCCGTGATGCGCTGTGCCTGCAGCGACGTCGCCGCGCTGCACAGCACACACAGCAGGATCACTCTGCGCATCATGCGTCACTCTCCGTATGGGTCGTTTCGCCATCCTGTTGGAAGTAGGCGCTGAGCGCGCGGGCGGCGCTCCAGCCCACGATCTCGGCGAGCCGTTCGGGGGAAGCCTCCCGCACCGCGACCACCGAGCCCAGCTGCTCGAGAAGCGCCTGCGCGCGTTTGGGACCCACGCCATCGACCTGCTCCAGCTCCGTCTGCAGGGTCGCCTTTGAACGCCGCTCTCGATGGAAGGTGATCGCGAATCTGTGCGCCTCATCGCGGATGCGTTGCAGCAGCTTCAGTCCACTGGACGTCTTGGGAATATTCTGGGCATAGCTCTCACCAGGGAGAAAGACTTCTTCGAGACGCTTGGCCAACCCGATGATCGGAACCTGCGAGAGTCCCAGCTCGGCAAGCACCGCCACGGCCGAACTGAGCTGCCCCTTGCCACCGTCGATCACGATGAGGTCGGGCAGGGGAAGGGCTTCCTCGAGCACGCGCGTGTACCGCCGCCCGACAACCTCGCGCATGCTTGCGAAATCGTCCACACCCTCGACGGATTCGATCTTGTACTTGCGATACTCGCTCTTGCGAGGCTTGCCGTCGAGAAAGCACACCATCGATGCCACGGTTTCCGCTCCCTGGAAGTGCGAGATATCGAAACACTCGATGCGTCGGGGAGCCTGTTCGAGCCGGAGATCACGCTGCAGTGCCTGGACGGGACGCGGCACCACCTCGTCATTCTTCATTTTCTGAAGGAGGATCTCGTTGAGCACGAACGTTGCGTTCGCCTGGCACATCCGTACGAGCTTCGCCTTCTCGCCGATCTTCGGCACCGTGATGCCCACCGCAATGCCGGCCTTTTCCGACAGCCATGACGTGATCACGTCCGCATCCTCCATCTCAAGCGGCAGCATGAGCTCGGGCGGGATGTCCATCGTCTTCGTGTAGTACCGGTGCACGACGTGCTCGAGAATGTCCTCCTCGCTCTCGATGTCGGCCCCCGTGATCACCATGTGCTGCTTGCCGACGATCTTGCCGTCGCGTACGCGGAACACCACGCCCGCCGCGTCGCTCCCCGCATGCGCAACCGCGATGATGTCCCGGTCCGCAAAATCGGACGTGGCAACCTTCTGCTTGTCCTGATACACCCGCAGCGCCAGCAGCCGGTTGCGGTACTCCGCCGCGCGTTCGAATTCGAGGCGCTCTGCACTGGCTTGCATCTCCTCCTCGAGAATCAGCTGCAGGGTGCGTGTCTTTCCCTTGAGCAGCTGCTCGACCTGTGCGATCATCCCGACATATTCCTCGCGCGGAACACGACCTTCACAGGGTCCCTGACATTTGTGAATGTGGAAATCCAGGCACACGGTGTGCCTGCCGCGCTCGATCGTCGTGGCGTCGATCATGAAATCACAGCTTCGAATCGGGAAGATGGATCGGATCGTACGCAGCATCATGTGCATGGCGCGCACATCGGTGTAGGGACCGTAGTACCGCGATCCATCACGCCGCACCACGCGCGTGGGGAACACACGCGGATAAGGCTCCTGTGTCACAACGATGTACGGGTATGTTTTGTCGTCCTTCAGACGAACGTTGTATCGGGGCGAAAACTGCTTGATGAGATTGTTCTCGAGCAGCAGGGCCTCGACCTCCGAATCGGTCACCACAAGTTCGAGGTCATGGATCTTTGCGACCATGACCTCGCGCTTGGGGTCCGGTGCACCGCGCTCCTGGAAATACGAGCGTACGCGTGACCGGAGATTCTTGGCCTTGCCGACGTAGATGATGTCACCGTCGCTGTTGCGGAACTGATACACACCGCTCGATACCGGGAGGTTCTCGAGCTTCGCGCGCAACTCCGGCGACACACGGTTCTGGCGCGCGGTCGCACCGGTGTCGCCGCGCGGTGCGTCGGTGCCAACTGCCGGGACCTCCGGCACTTCCGGCACTTCCGGCACCTCTGGAACCACTGGCACCTCTGGAACCGCCGATCCGGTGTTCTCCGCCGTGTCGTCGCCGCTGCGCGTCACTCCGCCTTCTGACTGATCTCCACGAGTACCCCGCCCGCTGATTTCGGATGAATGAACGCAACCCAGTAGTTGTCCGCCCCCATGCGCGGCTCCTGGTCGATGAGCGTGATCCCTGCTGCCTTCAGCCGCGCCAGCTCGGCGTGGATGTTGTCGGTCTCAAATGCGATATGGTGAATGCCCTCACCGCGCTTCTCGATGAATTTCGAGATGGGCGAGTCGGGCGACGTCCCGCAGGTCAATTCGATGTTCGTATCGTCCACGTGAAAGCTGCTCACGTCGACTTTCTGTGCTTCGACCCGCTGCACGTGCGAGGGGTCCATGCCGAGGAGTGTCTGAAAGACGGTCTGGGCCTGGCTCAGGTCCTTGACCGCAACACCAATGTGCGCGATTTTCTTGATCATGACTGCTGTTGATTGGAGTTCTCTCTGTGTCCGGCTCGATGCCGGACCTGAAGGTCTCCGATATTACAGGATTTCGGAGGCTTTTCAAACCGCTCCGTGGGGCAAAAAAAATCCGGGTCGTGATGACCCGGATCGAAAAGGGGGAAGCCTCTGCCGCGCACCACTCAGCGCAGCTTCTGCTTGCAGAATGCGAGCATCTTCTGTGCGGGATCGCGCAATGCCGCGATGTCGGTTTCACGCAGCACGCGCTCGAACATCACCTTCGCATTGCGGTACTGCTTGAGGCCGTAGTAGGATTCGCCCATCCAGTAGACGCTGCGAATGCGCAGGAGAGGATCCGGCGCCTGCTCGGACAGCGTGCGGAAGCCGTTCACCGCAGAGGTGTACGAACGTGCCTCGAACAATTCACGCGCCTTCTGAAACTCCGCAATCCACTTGTCCAGCGACAGATCCGGCTGTGGCAGGGGCGGGGGCGGTGCGACCACCGGAGCAGGCTGCGGTGCGGCGCCTTCGGGACGCGGCTTCTGACCGTAGGATGTCAGCGGCTTGTTCGTCGGCTGCACCATGACGAAACGGAACGACGAGGGCAGAATGTACTTGAGCACAAATCCGTGATACGGGAAGTTGTACGCTTCGCCCTCCTCGTTGACGATGAACTCACCTTCATGGCCGAAGAACTGCGTGCGCGCCGTGGTCAGCTTCCAGCGCTGTGCGTCGAACAGAAACTGATTGTCGAGCGGCAGCTCTGCAGTTCCGATCACACCCATTTCGATCACATCGTAGGAACTTGGGTTGAGCACGTAGTAATACGTGGAATTCGTCGGCGGTACATAGACGACGGGCGAGGTGCCCTTGGTGAAAATGTAGGGCACGTTGCCGCGATCCAGCACGTTGCGCGCCTCCCCCCAGGGCATGCCGAGCGACACGCCGTAGATGGACATGGTCATGCTTGTGGCGCCCTGCGGCAGCTGCGTCACCGACTGCTTCGCAAGATCGATCGTCTGCGCGTCAAGGGCAGGGGCGGTCACCGCGAGCATGCTGCAGAAGACTGCAACGAACAGACGCACCGAGCGACCGCTGCGGCCGGAGAGAATGGTCTTCAGAGGGAAAAGCTGCATGAGTACCTCCTGATCGTGTCGTGATGCGGACGCTGCCTGCGTGCCGTGTGAAATCGATCCGATGGGATGCGACACGAAACGTCTACAGCAGACGGTCACGCAACTCGAGCTTCAGATCGGCGACGCGCGGGATGTCGACCCCCGGCTGCTTGTAGCCGACGATGTAATCCTCGTCGATCTTCACGCGCACGGTGCGCCGGCCGTATGTGAACTTGACCGATACGCGCGTGCGGATCTCCACGCCGAGTGTCTCGACCGTCTCGTGAAGATACTCGGTCTTCATGTAGCCGTCGTCCTTGACCGTGATCTCGAACTGATAACCGCGCGTGAGCAGCGCGTCGGCCACCACGGCCCATGCTTCATCGTACTTGAGTCCGTCGCGCACCTCGAAGGTGAGCCACCCGTTGTCCGGCTCGGTGAGGATCGGCTGGCAGCCGTTCACAAATGGCAGGATGAGCAGTGAAAAAAGAAGAGGAAGCGCAAACCGTTTCATGGAGGTCTCCGAAAGAGTAAACCTGGATGTGTCTGGGCGTGGATCCGCTGCGTGATGGAGGAATGTCAACGGGGGCGGATGCAGGAATCGAGCAGATCGAGCAGCTCGCGATGCAGTGCATCGAGCGACGGTCGTGCGGAAGCCGCCGGTGCCGCACTCCGCTGCTGGTAGGCGAAGTCCTTGCCCCCCGCGGGTGTCTGGGCGGACAACCCTGCATCATTGCGCGCGCGCAGGGCACGAAGATAGTTGGTCGAAAGACAATACAACGATGTCAGCGAATCCAGCACGAGCCCGTTGGCAGCATGGTAGTCCTGCACGGTCGGATGCGCCGGGAGCGACGGCCAGGGCACTTGCGTCGTGCGGCGCCCGGACGGCCAGGCCCCGGTCTCGGGAAGCGGTGCGCGAGAGGAAGGTGGGGGAGTGACGGTCGTCCCGGAAGGGACGGCCTTCTCGGTGCCAGGCGTGGAACGGACAGTGCGCCCCGCGTCATCGCGAGGCTGCGTCTGTGCAGGGGCATCGCCCTGACGCACCGCGGGCCAGGCTCCGCTGCGACCGCCAGGAACTGGTGTATCGCCGCTCCGCTCGGCCCGATCCCATGAGTCCTTGACCGTCTGTGAACGGGCTGGAATCGCATACAGCGCCAGGCAACACAGCGCCAACACGATGCCGGTCGTCGATGATATCCTCATGGGTGAATGGTCCTCCTCACTGCTGCCTCTCGATCTGCATGCGTGTATGCCACCATGCCCTCATGCACGCCGCGCGTCGGACTGCAGGGACACGACGGGGGAGGTGAGCGGAGGCGTAAGCGAAAAATGATGGAAACAATGCAACTTCAACGTATCAACCTAGCCACACAGCCGTAAAAAGTCAATATGCACAGCGTTCTCATGCTTCGGGTGTCACGACCTCGATGTCATCATCCTCCTTGGCCACGCGCGCGACATCGGCGATCGTGTCGCCGTCCTTCAGGTTGATCAGACGCACACCCTGGGCCGCCCGCCCGAGGACGCGGATGTCCTTGACGTGCTGCCGGATCACCATGCCCTTCTCGGTCATGACGACCAGGTCGTCGCTGTCGGTCACTTCCATGATGCGCATGACGCGTCCGGTCTTTTCGGTGACGTTCATCGTGATGACGCCCTTGCCGCCCCTGCGCGTGTGCCGGTAGGTGGAGATGTCGGTGCGCTTGCCGGAGCCCTTCTCGCTGACCACCAGCACGTTCGCGCCCTGACGCGCGATGATCATGCCGATCACACGGTCCATGTCGCTGAGATTGATGCCGCGCACACCTGTGGCACCCCGGCCCATGTCGCGCACATCGGACTCGGCAAAACGGATGGCCTGTCCGTCGCGCGTGGCGATGAGGATGTCGTTCGTACCGTCGGTGATCTTCGCCTCAACAAGACCGTCGTCGTCGTTGAGATTGATGGCAATGATGCCGGTCGAACGGGGATTCCCGTAGGCCGAAAGGACGGTCTTCTTGATGGTGCCGTTTGCGGTGACCATCACGATGTAATGCTCGTCGTCGAACTCCTTGACCGTGACGAAGGCCGCTACGTTCTCGTCCTTCTGCTTGTTGATCAGGTTGATGATCGAGCGGCCGCGGGCCGTGCGTCCCGCCTCGGGCACCTCGAAGACCTTGAGCCAGTAGCAGCGGCCCTTGTCGGTGAAGAAGAGGATGTAGTGATGCGTCGAGGCGACGAACATGTGCTCGATGAAGTCGTCCTCGCGGTTCATCGTGCCGGCCACCCCCTTGCCCCCGCGTCCCTGACGCCGGTAGGTGGTCACGGGAGTCCGCTTGATGAAGCCCTGATGACTGATCGTGATCACCACATCCTCCTCGGCGATCATGTCTTCGATGCGGAACTCGGAGTAGTCGTAGATGATCTCGGTGCGACGACGGTCGCCGTACTTGTCGCGCAATGCGCGGAGTTCGTCGCCGATGACCTTCCAGCGCAGCGTGGTGTTCTCGAGAATGCCACGCAACCTGGCGATCAGCTGAATGACTTCCTTGTACTCGTCCTCGATCTTCTTGCGCTCGAGTCCCGTCAACCGCTGGAGGCGCATGTCAAGAATCGACTTGGCCTGGACTTCACTCAGCTTGAACTTGCGCATGAGATTGGCGCGTGCGGTCTCGACATCCTTCGACTTCTTGATCGTGTCGATCACCTCGTCGATGTTGTCGAGGGCGATGATGTATCCCTCGAGGATGTGGGCGCGCTTCTCGGCTTCCGCAAGCTCGAAGCGGGTGCGACGGATCACGACCTCGTGACGGAACTCGAGGAAGTGCTGCATCATTTCCTTCAGTGTCAGCACCTTGGGACGCCCATCCACCAGCGCGAGCATGATTGCACCGAAGGTGGACTGCATGAGCGTGTGCTTGTACAAGTTGTTGAGCACGACCTCGGAACTGCCGTCGCGCTTGATTTCGATGACCATGCGCATGCCGTCGCGATCGGATTCGTCGCGGATGTTGGAGATGCCTTCGAGCTTGCCATCCTTGACCAGCTCGGCGATCTTCGCGATGAGGTTGGCCTTGTTGACCTGGTAGGGAAGCTCGGTGACGATGATGCTCTCGCGGCCGTTCTTCTGAGTCTCGACACTCGCGCGGGCACGCACCACGATGCGTCCGCGACCGGTCAGGTAGGCGTCCTGCACGCCCTGATACCCGAAGATGATGCCGCCGGTGGGGAAGTCCGGCGCGATCACATGCTTCATCAGCTCGCTCGGCTCGATGTCGGGATTCTCGATCATCGCCAGCAAGCCGCTGACGACCTCGCCGAGATTGTGCGGCGGGATGTTCGTGGCCATGCCGACGGCGATGCCGCCGGCACCGTTGACAAGCAGGTTCGGCAGAAGCGCCGGCATGACGCGCGGCTCCAGCAGCGAGTCGTCGAAGTTCGGTGCGAAATCGACCGTGTCCTTCTCCAGATCGCGCAGCATCTCGAGTGCGATCGGCGCGAGGCGGGCCTCGGTGTATCGCATGGCCGCCGCCGAGTCGCCGTCGACCGAGCCGAAGTTCCCCTGTCCGTCGACGAGGGGATAGCGGAGGGAAAAATCCTGTTCCATGCGCACCATCGTCTCGTAGACGGCGGAGTCACCGTGGGGATGGTACTTGCCGAGCACTTCACCGACGATGCGGGCGCTCTTCTTGTACGCCCGGTTCGGGGCCAGCCCGAGATCGTTCATCCCGTAGAGGATGCGGCGATGCACGGGCTTGAGGCCGTCGCGCACGTCGGGCAGCGCGCGGCTGACGATCACCGACATGGAATAATCGATGTACGAACTCTTGAGTTCGTCTTCGATGTTGATGGGGAGGATTTTTTCCGAGAGGGTGGACATGAGCGGCGTGAAGCGATTGGATGAGGATATCAGAGTAAAATACGAAATGGCCGGGTGATGAAAAAGTTGCCTCTGTTTGCCCCGTGATGCGTTCGATGATAGATTTCGGGATTGCTCACGTTCCAACCACTCGCATCGTTCATGACCGAGACACGGTACCACCGCATCATCACGACGTTCCAGCGTCACCTCGAACGCCAGCGCAAGCATGCGAACACCATCCGCTCGTACACGAACGACGCGGTCCAGTTCTTCCGGTGGATCGGCACGACCCTCGGAGAGGATTTCAACCTGGCCGAGGTCACACGCAGCGACTTGCTCGATTATCGCGCCTTTCTGCTCACACGAAACGCGTCAAGCGCATCGGTCAACCGGCGCATCACCGCACTGCGGCAGTTCTTCGATTTCTGCGTCGGTGAAAAATTGTGTGCGATGAATCCCGTCTCGGACATCACCGGTGTGCCGAACGAGGCCCATCTGCCCCCTGCGCTCTCACGCAAGGATGCGCTGCAACTCATCCGCTCGAGCGAACAGGCCGGACGTCCCCTCGAAACCTGCATCATCCTGCTCCTGCTGCATGCGGGACTCCGCAGCAGCGAGATCTGCAATCTCTCGATCGGCGATTTGTATTTGACGCCCCGCGAAGGACGCCTGTTTGTACGCGGCCAGCGCGGCAAGACCATGCGCTTCGTGTACCTGACGACGCGCACCCAGGGGGCGGTTCGCCTGTATTGCAAGCGCCGCGGCATCAGCATCCTTGCACGACGCCGGCGTGTCGAGCCGCTACTCACGCATGCCGATGGGTCGGGCATCACACAGCAGGCCGTCGATCATATTGTCAAGCGGGTGGGGAAGGCTGCGGGACTCCCCGGTGTGACTCCGACCATCCTGCGGAATACCTGCGCGGTGAACCTCCTGCTCGCTGGGGAAACCCCCGAAGCCGTCGGCCGAGTGCTCGGACTTTCCAGCCTGCGCAATCTCGTCCGCTTCGCCAGCGCGCTCAAGGAGGAATCCCCGGGCGAACACGCTGCCCATCGCTGAGCGCTGCGTCGACCGGACCTGCCCACCCCATCACCGTCACTCCCCTGGATGATCATTCCGGCAGACATCCTCCTCGAACTGTATCGGAGCGGTCTGTTTCCGATGGCCGATGAGGATGGCACCATCGGCATCTACGATCCCCCGCGTCGCGGGATCCTTCCCCTCGATTCCTTTCACATCCAGCATTCCCTCGCAAAGCTCGTGCGCAGCGGTCGCTTCTCGATCCGCATCGATACTGTGTTCGAGGATGTCATGCGGGCCTGTGCCGCGCGCGAATCCACATGGATTTCGGAGGACATCATCGAGAGCTACACGCTGCTGCACGTGCTCGGCCATGCGCATTCGATGGAAGCCTGGCGCGACGGACGGCTGGTCGGCGGACTGTACGGCGTGCACATCGGAGGGGCGTTTTTCGGTGAGTCGATGTTCCACGACGAACGGGATGCGTCGAAGGTCGCGCTGGTGGCGCTGGTCGACCACATGCGTGCACGGGGCATGACCCTGCTCGACACGCAGTACATCACGCCGCATCTCTCGCGCTTCGGTGCCATCGAAGTGCCGCGTGCTGTCTACCGGCGCGTGCTCGGCCAGGCGCTCTCACTCCCGTGCACCTTCGTGGATGTCGCCGACGCGTCATGACACACGAAGCAATGCCGTGAAACGACCACGCCCCGTCAGATGACGAGGCGTGGTATTGGAGGGGGGAGGAGGGAGCGCTGTTGCAGCTCAGATGTCGTCGAACGGGCGATGTGCAAACTTGTCTGCGATTTCATCTGCAGGAGGAAGGACGACGAGTGTACCCTGCTGCTGCAACTTGAACGCACCGACAGCATTGGCAAAATAGGCGGCGTTGGGAAGCTCCTTGCCCTCGTTCATCGCGTAGTAGAGTCCTGCATGCCACGCGTCGTTGACGCCGGAGGGATCGATGATCTTGGCATCAACGGCTGGGACGCGCACAATCTTGGAGCCGTCACTGACAAGGCAGCCGTCGCGTCCCATCGTGAGGATCACCTTGTCGACGCCGAGGTCGTGATACTTCTTGACGTAGTCTTCACGCGAGGCCTTGCCGAACAGATGTTCGGCGTCGTCGATGGTGGGCGTGCAGATGTCGGCGAACTGCAACGTCTTCTTGATCGTCGTCATCGCGTCGTTGCGATCGCGCCAGAGGGCGGGCTCGTAGTACGGTTGCAGCACGGTCGTACTGCTGAACTTCTTGGTGAGGCGGAGGATCTCGAAAACGCTGTGCCTGGAGGGGTGCTTCCAGAGACAGAAGCCGGTGCCATGCACGATGCGTGAGCTCTGCGCGATCAGAACATGCTCTTTCGTGTTGTGGAGCTGCCAGTCTGCCAGACGATAATAGGTTGTCTGCAACATCCGGCCGGAACGCGCTGCGAAAAGGAGGCTGGTGGGAAAATCCCTGGAGAACTGCAATCCCGAAACGTCCACCTTGTGTCCCCTCAGCGTGTTCTGCACATAGGTTCCCATGGCATCTGCACCAACGGATGCAATACAGGAGCTCTTCATGCCGAGCATGGCCGAATAGATGGCCACCTGTGCAGCGGAACCGGCGATGTGACGCTGGAAATTGCTGGCCTCCGGCAGTGTGCTCTCCGTGGTACGCATTTCCACATAGGCATCACCGACGGTGGCGACATCATAGAGGATGGAGGGAAGAACTTGAAAGTCGTTCATCGAAGTGGGGGCTCCTGAGCTTGGAATCGTGTGTTTCCTGAGTTGTGTCTGACGCCCTGAGTCACAAGAGAATATGATCGGTTCTTCGTCCGGCCAGGCCGGCTCCGATCAAGATGTAGGTGCATCCGCCGATATCTGCAGCGACGCGAGACCGGGATGCTCGAACGCTGCTCATGATGGTGGGCATGGTGCGAACGACATGGAATATAGGGCCCTGCTTTGAAAAATCCATGTGAAAAGTTGTGCCGAGGTGGCGATTGTCAACTCCGTGCGGTTTCCCTATATTTATAGTCTTATGGCTGTCGCGCACGCGGAACACATTGAACATCGCATCAGCGAGGCGTGCCGGCGTGCCGGCAGGTCGAGGGAGGGCGTGACACTGATTGCAGTGACCAAGACGCTTCCCCCCGACGTGATCAATGCCGCTCTGCAGGCTGGTATTCCGGATATCGGTGAGAACCGCGTGCAGGAATATCTGCGCAAACAGCCGAGCCTCGGGCCGCACCGCTTCCACATGATCGGACATCTCCAGCGCAACAAGGTCCGTCAGATCATCAGTGCGTGCAGCATGATCCATACGGTCGATTCCATCGCACTGGCCGACGAGATCGATCGACGAAGCGGCGAGATCGGGCGTGTGACACCCGTGCTCATCGAGGTGAATACGAGTGCCGAGGAATCGAAGCATGGAGTGGCGCCCGGCGAGGTGTACGCGCTCGCAGCATACCTGCGTGGGTGTGCGCATGTGCAGCTTCGCGGACTGATGACCGTCGCAGCTTTTCTCGATGATCTCGAACAGGTGCGTCCCATGTTCCGACAGTTGCGAGTGCTGCGCGACAGCCTCGAAGCACAGCATGCCGGACTCGTGCTTCCAGACCTGTCGATGGGCATGAGTCACGATTTCGAAGTGGCAATCGAGGAAGGCGCCACATTGATCCGCATCGGCACCGCACTCTTTGGCGCGCGTGAAGATGTTCACTGAGTACAGCAGCAACTGCACGATTGAGCAATGACAGAGCTACGTTCACAGATCGATGATGCGCTGGTGATGATCCGTCGCCACACGGACGCACGGCCCGAGGTCGGGATCGTGCTCGGTACGGGACTCGGCCAGCTGGTCGACGAGATCGACGTCCAAACCGTGCTCGAATATGGCGACATTCCCCACTTCCCCCTGTCGACCGTGGAGTCGCACCATGGTCGGCTTGTGTTCGGTGCGTTGGGCGGAAAGGCCATCGTTGCCATGCAGGGTCGTTTCCACTTCTACGAGGGCTACTCGCTCCAGCAGGTGACCTTCCCCGTGCGCGTCATGCATGCACTCGGTGCGCATACACTCATGACGTCGAATGCCGTGGGTGGGATGAACCCGCATTTCCGACGTGGCGACATCATGGTGATCGAAGATCACATCAACCTGCTCGGCGACAATCCCCTGATCGGACCGAATGACGACACGCTCGGACCCCGCTTTCCCGACATGAGCGAGCCATACAGCCATCGCCTGATCGCGCTTGCCGAGGAGATCGCCCTCGAGCACCGTCTGCAGCTTCGCAAGGGCGTCCTCGTTGCGGTGTCGGGACCCAGCCTCGAGACACGCGCAGAGTACCGCTTCCTGCGCGCGATTGGTGCAGACGCCGTCGGCATGAGTACGATTCCCGAAGTGATCGTCGGCGTGCACATGGGCATGCACGTGCTCGGCTTCTCCATCGTAACCGACGAGTGTTTCCCCGATGCCCTCGCACCGGTCAACCTGCATGAAATGCTGAGCGCGGCCAATGCAGCCGAACCGAAGCTGCGGGCCATCATGAAAGGCGTGATCACGCGCCTCGGTACATACTGAGAGACCGATGGATCAGCGTGACATCCGCGTCTTCGTGACCCTGCTGTTCGTTCTCGGCGCGATCGCATCACTCTGCGGGCTGTATCTTCTGCTCTATCGGACCTTCCCAGTCCCCGGCCCCTTGCCTGGTGACATCGATGTCCCGCTCCCCGGCGGCACCCTGTATCTCCCGATCGGATCCTCGATCTTCATCAGCATCGTGCTGACGCTGATTGCTTCGTTCATCGAAGCGAAGACCACCAAGAAGTAATTTCGCCACGACCGCATGTATACTCCGCTTTCTGATCCAGTTTCCTATCCCGACATCGAGCGCGACGTGCTTGCCTTCTGGCACGAGCACGACATCTTCGACAAGAGCATCTCGACCCGTGACGCCGATCGCAGCTTCACGTTCTACGAAGGTCCCCCGACCGTCAATGGACGACCCGGCATCCACCACGTCATGGCGCGCACGCTGAAGGATCTCGTCTGCCGATACAAAACACTGCGCGGCTATCAGATTCACCGCAAGGCGGGATGGGATACGCACGGTCTTCCGGTCGAGATCGCGCTCGAGAAACAGCTCGACTTTTCGCAGAAGTCCGATATCGAACGATACGGCGTCGCCGCATTCAACACCAAGGCGCGTGAACTGGTGTACGGCCACATCGAGATGCAGGAGGGGTGGCGCACGCTGACCGAACGCATGGGCTATTGGATCAACCTCGATGATGCGTACATCACCTGCACGAACGAGTACATCGAATCCGTCTGGTGGGCACTGTCGGAGTTTTATCGCAAGGGACTCATCTACAAGGGGTTCAAGATCGTCCCCCAGTGTCCGCACTGCGAAACGCCCCTCTCGTCGCATGAACTCGCTCTCGGCTATGCCGACGTGCGTGACCCGAACGTGTACGTGAAGTTCAAGCTGCGCGACGAGGATGCGAACATTCTCGTCTGGACCACCACGCCGTGGACGCTCATCTCAAACGTGGCGCTTGCTGTGCATCCCGATGTGACCTATGTGAAGATCCGCTCTGCCGAACACGGCGTGCTGTACCTTGCAAAGGAGCGGCTCTCGGTGATGACCGAAGAATACGAGGTAATCGAGGACATGCCGGGCTCCGCGCTGCTCGGTCGCGAGTATGAACCGCTGTTTTCCTACGTTCCGGTCGACAGGAAGGCCTGGTACATCGTGGCGGGCTCCTTCGTCACGACGGCAGATGGATCGGGTGTGGTGCACATCGCACCTGCATTCGGTGTGGACGATTACGAAATGCTCCGCCAGTACGACCTGCCCTTCGTGCTGCCGGTCACACCAGGTGGCCGCTTCACCGACGAAGTCACCGATTTCAAGGGCAGGTTGGTCAAGACCCTGCAGTTCTCCACCCACCAGGAGGACGGTGTAGATCCCGACATCATCATCGCGCTCAAGCAGGCGGGCCGTATCTATCGTGCAAGTCGCGACTACCTGCACAGCTACCCTCACTGCTGGCGCTGCGACAATCCCCTGATCTACTACGCCCGCGACAGTTGGTACATCCGCACGACCGATTATGCACGGCGCATGATCGAACTCAACGACCAGATTAACTGGTGTCCACCTGAAGTCGGCACCGGCCGCTTCGGCAACTGGCTCGAGGAGAACAAGGACTGGAGCCTTTCCCGCGATCGCTACTGGGGCACACCGCTTCCGATCTGGGTGTCGGAGGATGGCTCCGACATGTTCTGCATCGGTTCGGTGGATGAACTGATGCAGGGGTTCATCCTTCAATCCGACGGGACACGCGTGGCACCTGTGCGTGAGGACCTCGATCTGCACAAACCGTTCGTCGATGCGATCCTGTTCGAGCGCAACGGCATGATCTACCGCCGCACACCCGAATTGATCGACGTGTGGTTTGACAGCGGCGCCATGCCGTTCGCCCAGTACCACTATCCCTTCGAAAACAAGGAGTGGTTCGAGCACAACTTCCCTGCAGATTTCATCTGCGAGGGCATCGATCAGACCCGAGGCTGGTTCTACACGTTGCACGCGATTTCGTCTGCACTCTTTGACAAGCCAGCATTCAAGAACCTGATCGTCAACGAGTTGATCCTCGACAAGAGCGGGCAGAAAATGTCCAAGTCGAAGGGGAATGTCGTCGATCCCTTCGAGATCATCGGCACCTATGGCGCCGATGCCGCACGTTGGTACCTGGTGGTGAACAGTCCCCCCTGGCGTTCGACCTCGTTCAATGAGGGCGACATCGAAGGCATCCAGAAGAATTTCTTCCGCGCGCTCGTCAACACCTACCAGTTCTTCGCCCTCTATGCCAATATCGACATGTGGGATGGCTCCGGTGCTGAACTGCCGCTTGCAGACAGGCCGGAAATCGATCGATGGATCCTGACCGAACTGGAAGCCCTCACGCACCGCTACATCGGGTTGATGGATGCGTACGACGTGACCCCGGCGGCACGGGCGATCTCGGATTTCACCGTGGACCAGCTCTCGAACTGGTATGTGCGCCGCAACCGCCGCCGCTTCTGGAAGGGAGCGCTTTCCGACGACAAGGTCTCTGCATATCAGACCTTGCGCACCTGCCTGCTCCGCGTCACGCAGTTGATGTCACCGTTCGCGCCGTTCCTTTCCGAGCATGTGTATCAGAGCCTGCGCACCTCCGACCCATCGCTACCCGAGAGTGTGCACCTGACACTGCTTGGGGAGGCGGGCGCTGTCGACGAGGCGCTCATCCGCAAGATGCACAATGCGCAGCGGGTCGTCTATGTCACGCGCGGACTCAGAGAAAAGACGCGTATCAAGACACGCCAGCCTCTGGCACGAATCCTCATCGCCACACATGACACCGCTGCGATTGCCGATATCGAGGCGATGCGCGAGCTGATCTGCGAGGAGACCAACATCAAGGACATCGAATTCGTCGATTCCGATTCCGACCTAGTGCGCAAGAGTGCGCGTCCGATCTTCAAGGCGATCGGTCCCAAGTACGGCAAGAGTGTCAACACCGTGGCCGGACGCATCAAGTCCTTCAACCGCGAAGAGATTCAGCAGCTTGAACGGGAAGGAACCATCACATTTGGAGTGGATGGCTCGGATGTGACTGTGATCCGCGACGATGTGGAAATCGTGCATGAAGACATCCAGGGATGGACGATCGGTGCGGACAATGATCTGGTTGTCGCCCTTGACACGACGATGAGCGAGGCGTTGATGGACGAAGGCCTGGCTCGCGAGTTTGTCAACCGCATTCAGAACTATCGCAAGGAACGCGGGTTCGAAGTCATCGATCGTATCGCAATACTCTACAGCACGAACGACGAGCGTCTGGCACGGGCCATTGCCGCCATGTCGGAGGCGATTCGCAACGAAACGCTTGCAGTCAAGATCATGAATGCTGATATTCCCGTTGGTGCTGGCAGTACTTTTGCGGTCAACGAGTTCGAATGTCGTGCCTACATCGCACTTGCACTTGCAGGGTAGACGCGACGGCGATCATTTAGACAATGGAGTCGTCATCATGGCAGTCACGCAGAAAAAAACCAGAACCAGCCCCGCCGGGACTGCCGCCGTTGCATCCGGCACGGTCGGGACATCGAAAGCACCATCCAATACTCGTACAAACGTGAAGAAGACCGCCTCACCCATCATGAAGAAGACCGCCTCCTCCCCGAAGGCATCCTCTGCGAAAACCGCCCCGACCAAGGCTGCGACCATGAAGACCGTTCCTGCAAAGGCAGCTGCGGCGAAGGCGGCTCCTGCGAAGGCAGCTCCTGCGAAGGCAGCTCTTGCAAAGGCAGCTCCTGCAAAGGCAGCTCCTGCAAAGGCAGCTCCTGCGAAGGCGGCTCTTGCAAAGGCAGCTCCGGCAAAGGCGACTCCTGCGAAGGCAGCTCCTACGAAGGCGACTCCGGCAAAGGCGACTCCTGCGAAGGCAGCTCCGACGAAGGCAGCCCCGGCGAAAGGTGGTTCCAAGATTCCAGAGGCCAAAGTTGCAACGCCGAAGGGGAAAACGGACATGAAGGGAACACCAAAAGCGAAGGACAAGCCGGTCGCTGCGTCGCAGAAGACAGAGACGAAGAAGTCTACCGCAAAGGTGAAGCCCGAATCGACGTCGAAGTCGACAAAGGTGCAACACGAGCTGAAGTCGAAGCCCGTTTCCAAACCCGCCATCGAGAACAAGCCGAAGAAGGCTGCCATCTCAGAGGTGAAGGCGGCTGCGAAGCGGGTGGCTGATGCGAAGCATGCTGTGCAGACGGATTCCGAGGCGAAGGTGAAGGCAAAGACGACGCCGAAGTCCACGACGCCGGCGGTAGACAAGGTTGTGATCCAGAAACAGAAATCCGTTGGCAAGAAGTCTGCGCCAGCTGCATCCCAGGCAGATACAACTGTTTCTGCAGAAAGCAGGACCGCAGCAAAAGGTCGGACGAAAAAATCCGACGCACCGGTCCTGAGTGTCGATACCCAGGTGGAGGAAACAGCACCACGCAAGCGCAAGTACACACGACGTTCCTCGAAGAAGATCGAGAAGCCAGTCGTGCAGGCTCGGTACAAGGGCCGCACACCGGTCGCATTCGGAAAGCGGCAGGAGGCTGCACCCGTACAAGCCCCCGCCAGTCTTGGTGTTCAATATCCTGCGTCGGATCTCGAGTACTTCCGCGAGATCATCAACGAGAAAATCCAGGACGCGATGGAGGAGCTTTCGAGCATCGAAGAGCGTTTGATGGATTCGGCAACCGGTGACTTCCACGAGGATGATGCCACATATTCGCTCCACATGGCCGAACAGGGCACCGACGCAATGGAGCGGGAGAAGGCGTTTCTTTTCGCACAGCGAGAGCGGAAGTTCATTTCGCATCTGAATGATGCACTTCAGCGCATCAAGAGCGGCAATTACGGTGTTTGCATCGCGTGCAGCAATCTGATCGAGAAGGGCAGACTCGAGGCGGTGCCGCATGCCCGCATGTGCGTCTCCTGCAAGAATCACTCGAAGGGTGAGTAGGGCTGGGACGCATGCGAGTTCTGCTGATGACGTTCGCTGTCTTTCTGTGCGACCAGGTGACCAAGCTGGCGGTGCGAGGTATCGATCTCCCCGGCATAGGTCTGCATGTCGAGGGGATGTCATATGGCCAGTCCATCCCGCTGCTCGGTGACTGGCTCAAGATCACGTTCATCGAGAATCCGAACATGGCGTTCGGGCTGGACATTGGTGGCAAGTCGCTGCTGGCGGCATTCGCAATCATTGCCTCCCTCGGGATCGTGGTCTACCTCTACATGCATCGGAATGGTCCGACATTGTTACGCGTCGCGCTTGCGCTCGTACTGGCCGGCGCGCTGGGGAATCTTGTGGATCGGGTGTTCTATGGTGTGTTGTTCGACTATGCATCCTGGTTCCAGGGGAACGTCGTTGATTTCATGGATCTCGATCTGTTTACACTCAATTTCGGAGCGAGTGCATTCAAGTTCTGGCCGATCTTCAATGTCGCTGATGCAGCAGTTTCAATTGGCGTTGTCATGCTCCTCCTCGCCAGCCGTCCGGTGAAGCATCCCGCTTCAGCAACCACAGCCTCTCCCACCTCATCACACGCGACCTCGGCATCTTCAGCGACGCCCCCGAAATCGTGACAGACGACCCGGCAACCGGCGACCTGCTCGTCGAGGATGGGGACGATGATGCGTTGTCCGGTATCGCCACCACCACTGTGCACGTATTGCGCGCGGCTCCGCAGGCGGCACGCATTCGACTCGACCGCTTCATCGTGCGCAGCGTGGCCAATGCTTCGCGCACACGCGTGCAGGAGTTGATCGCGGCGGGTGGCGTGATGGTGAACGGTGCCGTGGTTCTCAAACCCGGACGCCTCGTGATGCCCGGGGATGCCGTGGTCTGCACGATCCCCAAGCCTCCACCACCAGACATCATCGCTGAAGACATCCCTCTCGACATCGTGTTCGAGGATGAGGATGTCATCGTCGTGAACAAGCCTGCAGGCATGGTGAGTCATCCTGCCTACGGCAACTACACCGGAACGCTTGTCAACGCACTGCTCTGGCACACCGATGCGCTGTCTGTTTCACGCGGTGCGGAGCGCGCCGGGCTGCTGCACAGATTGGACAAGGACACCACTGGACTTCTCTGCGTGGCCAAGTCCGATATCGCCATGACGCGACTGGCCCGTCAGTTCTCCGAGCATACCGTCGATCGCGAGTATCGGGCGATCGTCTGGGGCGCCTTTCCCGATCGACGCGGCAGCATCGACGTACCGATCGGCAGGCATCGGAGCGACCGCAAGAAGATGGCCGTGGTCGAAGACGGCAAGGAAGCCCGCACGGACTATGAGGTGCTGGAGGATTTCGGACCCCTTTGTCTGGTTCGGCTGCGACTGCATACGGGACGTACGCACCAGATTCGCGTGCACATGGCGCACATGCGCCATCCTCTGCTCGGCGATCCGACCTATGGGGGACGACGCATTCTGTATGGTGCTGTAACCGGTCCCTACAAACACTTCATCGAACAGCTGTTGACGCTTCTCCCACGTCAGGCCCTGCATGCCCGCACGCTCGGCTTCACACACCCGGTATCCGGTGCGCGAGTGCTTTTCGAAGCCCCTTTGCCCCGCGACATGGAACAGGCGCTCGAGATGCTGCGGGATTACTTCAACGGAGAACGGTAAACGATCGGCGCTGCTGGATGCCGCCACTCGTGAGCACGTACCAGTAGGTTCCGGGGAGCAGATGCTGCACGTCGAATGTTCGCACATGACGTCCCGCCGCAAAGGTCGCCGAGAGCGGTGAGCCTACGATCCGGCCCGTGACATCATGCACAACCAGGGTGACATCGGCAGCGGATGGAATCGAGAACGCAACCATCGAAATGCTCGATCCGGCTGTGATGGGGTTTGGCCAGCTCTGTTCGAGCGTCAATGAAGATGCAGGTAGGGGTTCGGCACTGAGAATGGCAGGGGCCGTGTAAGTGATGAACAGCGTGGCTTCGTCATTCGTCATCGATAGCAGATACATGTGCACGTTGGTCCGCACGGTATCTCCACCCCAGATGAAGTCTGTGGAAGGATTGCCGAGACTGGAGAATTTCGGGCGTGCGCGTGTGAAGGGAGAGCTCGGATCACCCCACCAGCCATCCGCCCAATACGGCTTCCCATCGATCGGGATTTTTTGATAGACATTGTATCCCGACAGCGCGTCAGGATACGCCTTGACAGGACGGCCACTTGCGGAGTCGATCTTCCACTGATAATTCCCATCGGCACTCATGACTTGCACGATCTTCTGGCTCCGACTCTCACTGTCGAAGACGCGGTAAATGTACAGTCCCTTCGCCGGAGCGGAATCGTATTCATCGCTCTTGTTGCGGAACTCGAAGGTATAGTACCAGTTGGGCCGCGTGAGCGGAAGTGCCCACGCCTCATTATGCGTGAGGTAGTCGCGGATGGTCACGATCGCGTCCTCACCAGGAGTGATCATGTTGAAGTCGAGATACCCGAGGGTGTGGCGTTCGAAGCTGTTGAGGGCCTTGCCACCACCTGAGTTCGAAAGCACGCCGAGACCTCCATAGATGCCCGCGGGATGTCCATCCCCGTAGAACTTGTGGAGCAGCTCGTGGATTGTCACACTCATCGCCCAGTCGTACTGCGTGATGATGCCGAGCCCGGGTCCCTGCGTTACAGTCACTCCAGACGAACCTGCATCGTTCGATGCACCGCTGCCTCCGTAGACATAGGTACGCATCGAGTCCGTGAACAGGTACCCCATGAAGCCGAGATCCGAGACACCGCTGATGTTCAGAAAGCGTGTATCGTCGATGCGCCGGTAGACAACGATCACGAGGTCGACCTTCCCTTCACCCGATGGCAGGATGTTGTAGGGGCGACTGTCGGAATTCCAGTTGTCGTAGATCGAAAAGTCGATTGAATCGTCCAGCGCGGCCAACAGGTCTCGCGTGGCATCGCCATACTTGCGTCCCTGCCAGACATACTGGATCTCATCCATCTGAGTGACTTGAGGAACAGGATGGATGTCGAGTTCAAGATCGAGGGTATTGTTCGACATGCTGCGGAAGTATCGCTGCAATTCATCTGCAAAGCGCGTACTCCACGTGGGAAGCTCCCTCGACGGCCATGCATCGTCGGCCTCGTGGTCATTGCGTGTCTGTACGAAAAGCACGAGTCCGCGCACCGTGCCGGACGATGGAAGGTGGCAGCCCTTGTGCGTGGAGATCTTTCCGAGTGGTTCGATGGGAGCTTCGGCATGCTGCATGCCACAAAAATCCTGTGCCTTGATGTTGACGCTGGCAAGGAAGAGTGCGACCGTCGCGACGACGGCGATGCGGATGTGCTTCAAGGATGGATGGATGTAACGATGATGGTATGTGCCTTCTGAACAACAAACATAAAGAATCGGTCGACGAGTCGCCATAACCAGTACGGAAGAAAGCGCAGGAGCCAGGAGAGGCGTGACGCGATGAAGACCTTGTTCTGGATCGTGGTGGTGCGAATGCTGTGCATTCCTGCTGCTTCCACCATGCGCCGGTGCCGCTGCTCATCGAAAGAGTGCAGATGCGCATTTGCGGGTGTGGGCGTGTTGCAATGGATGCAGAGCGAGTAGCGCAACCGCTCCCTGTAGGGCGTGCTGACCGTGAGTCGACCTCCACGTTCGAGGCAGCGCGCGGTTTCGCGGATGGCACGGTCGGGATCCGGGACGTGCTCGATCACCTCGGAAGCAACGACATGCGAGAACGTCCCTTCGCGGAAGGGCAGACGGGTGATATCGGCGCAGACCACGCGCGCAAGGGGATTCTCGCTGCGGATGCGGCGAAGATTGCGAACGCCGAGATCCACCGATACGATGCGAGCGTCGGGGATGGCCCTGGCAAGCCAACCGTTGCCGCTGCCTGCATCGAGCACGAGTGCACCAGGGGGGATGCGTGCTGCGGCACATACCCCGTCGCGGATGCGGCGTGTTGCATCCGCATCCGCACCGCCCTGCACCTCGAAATAATCGAACGCCTCGGCATCGATGCGATAGTGGGTGATATGGTCGGTCGGGACTGGCTGCATTTCAGGATAACCTGAAATCTACCCATCGCTCGCATTACATCCAATCATCTGGTGAAGACGTGCGGCTGCGGTCTCGCTTTCGTATCTTGACTGCATGCAACTCCTCCGTGCCACCATCCAGGCGCCTGATCGTATCGCGCTCACCTTCGACCGGCCACCCGATCAGTTCTCCCCCTCGCATGTCACGTTTTCCCCATCGGTACGCGTCCTGCAATGGGATGCACTCGAACATCTGATCGTGCTGCATACCGAACCACTCGATCTTCGGAAGTGCCACACCGTCATTGTGCGGCATGCCGGTGTCCTGCCGGTTCTTCCCGACGGCATGTTTGCGCGCATGACGGACGAGATGCCGCTTGGTTGCACGAGCGTGGCGAACCGGCTTGTGTTCCGGGTCTTTGCGCCACGGGCCGTGTCCGTCGATCTCGTCCTCTCACACACATTGGATGACACCATCGGTACGAGCTATGCCATGACTCCCGCACCACAAGGCATCTGGGAAGTGTCGCTGGAGCAGGACCCGCACCACACGTATTACACCTACCGCATTTCCGGTGCCACGGGCTGCGGCATGGGTTTCGACGCTGATGGAACCGTGGCGGATCCCTGGGCGCGTATGGTCATCAGCCGCAACACCTGGCAGCAGGAGGCGCGTGGTCTGATTCCCGACAACGTCCCCTATGACTGGCAGGGCGATGCACCGGTGCGCGTGCATCCGCGTGATCTGGTCATCTACGAAATGCACGTACGTGACATGACGCGGCATCCCTCGAGCGGTGCGGACTCCACCATCGCGGGCAGCTACGCCGCCCTTGCCAGAACGGATCTTCGCGGGGGCATCGCACACCTGCGCGCGCTTGGGGTCAACGCCGTCGAACTCCTGCCCTGCCAGCATTTCGCCGCGCTCGAACCACCCTACCACGAACACACGGACGAGGGAGTCTACAATACGTGGAACGCCTACGCGCGGAACCACTGGGGCTACATGACGTCGTACTTTTTTGCACCTGAACCACGATACGCCTCAACAGCGGAGCATACCCCGGGTGCGTGGAACGACACTGGCGGACGTCATGCCGACGAATTCCGCGACATGATCAGAACCTTTCACCGCGAGGGGATCGCCGTGATCATGGATGTCGTCTACAACCATGCGTCCCAGTATGACCGCCAGCCACTGCGCAGACTCGACACCGCATACTTCTTCCACCTCGACGCGCATGGCAGACTGACGTCGGCCAGCGGTTGCGGCAATGACCTGCACACCGCACGCCCCCTCGCGCGTCGTCTCATCGTCGAGAGCATCGAACACTGGATGCGGGACTATCACATCGACGGCTTCCGTTTCGACCTTGCGGCGATGATCGACCCCGACACGATGGAGGCCGTCTGCGCGGCGGCCCGAGCCATCAACCCCGACGTCATCCTCATTGCAGAACCGTGGGGCGGAGGCCGGCACGACATCACATCATTTGCCTCACTCGGCATGGGGTCGTGGAACGACATCTTCCGCAATGGCGTGAAGGGGTCGCATCCCCGCACGGCGCAGGGGTATGCATTCGGCAGCTGGGGTGCAAGCTCGTCAGAGGATTTTGGTCTCTGGGTGCTGGGCTCGCCGCCGACCAAGGGGGGACCCTTCGTCGACGGGGGATGGCCGGTCAACTACCTCGAAGCGCACGACGGATACACGCTGGGGGATTTCATCCGCATCGCGGTCGGCACGGCGCACGAGCACATTCCCGTGCACGACAGCGACGCGATCACCATCGCCTCCGAACAGGAAAATCGCGTGCATCGCTTTGCCGCGTTCATGCTGTTCATCAGCCAGGGTGCGGTCATGCTGCACGCCGGGCAGGAATTCGCGCGCGCGAAGGTCATCGCGCCGGGGCCCCATCCCGACACCAATCCGGGCGTGCTCGACCACAACAGCTATGAAAAGGACGATGCAACCAACTGGATCAACTATGACCATGTCGATCGCAACGCCGAACTGTTCTCGTGGTATGTGGCGATGATCCGCATTCGTGCCGGTCTGCCGCAACTGCGGCATGCCCATCATGGTCGCTATCGCTTCCTGTCGCCGGGAGTGGCACTGGCATCGGGATTTGTGATTGCAGGACAGGGAGGAGAGGCGCCGGTTGCCGTGCTTGTAAACGCCAACTCCGGCGAGCATGTCCGCTACGACATCGGGGAAGCCTCCTGGCGCCTCATCGTGGATGGAGCGTTCGCCGATCTCCATTCGACGCGGCGCATGCAGACCGCGCACATCGATGTGCCTCCCGCCACGTGCATGGTGCTCGTGGCGGATGATGATCTCGCGATGGAAAACGAAGGGAACTAGTCGGTTTTCTTGAAGAGCAGCACACCCAGGGGAGGGATGCGCACGAGAATGGAATGGGGACGCTCATGCCATGGGACGTCTTCGCTTGTCACGCCACCATAATTGCCCACATCACTGCCACCGTAGCAGGCCGCGTCGCTGTTGAGCAACTCGCGGTAGTGCCCGGCTTCCCCCACCCCGATGCGGTAGCGCTCGTGTACGACTGGTGTGAAGTTTGCGAGCACCACGATGCGTTCGCCCGTGCGCGACTTCCGCTCGAAGCTGATGAGACTGCGATCGGCGTCGCCGTGGTCGATCCACTCGAATCCCTCCCAGGAGAAATCCACCTCGAAGAGCGCAGGCTCGGTGCGATAGATCCGGTTGAGATCACGCACCCAGCCGTTCAACTGGCGGTGTGCGTCGAAGCCGAGCAGGTTCCAGTCAAGCTCGCCGTCGTGATTCCACTCGTTCCACTGGCCGAAGTCCTGCCCCATGAACAGGAGCTTCTTGCCTGGATGCGTGAACATGTAGCCGAGGAAGAGGCGGACGTTGGCGAATCGTTGCCAATAGTCGCCGGGCATCTTGCTGATGAGCGCCTGCTTCATGTGCACGACCTCGTCGTGCGAAATCGGCAGGAGGAAACGCTCGGTGAACGCGTAGAGCAGGCTGAAGGTCAGCTTGCTGTGGTGGTACTTGCGGAAGATGGGATCCTTCTGGAAGTACTCGAGCATGTCGTGCATCCACCCCATGTTCCACTTGAACTGGAAACCGAGCCCGTCGTTGTCGACCGGGTGGGTGACGGCCGGGAAGGCCGTGCTCTCCTCGGCCATGACCACGGTCCCGGGGTGATAGCTGGAGACCGCCCAGTTGAGCTGGCGCAGGAAATCGATCGCTTCGAGATTCTCCCGGCCGCCGAAACGATTCGGTTCCCATTCACCGTCCTTGCGGGAGTAGTCGAGATAGAGCATGGAAGCCACCGCATCGATGCGCAGCCCGTCGAGATGAAACTCCTCGAGCCAGAACAGCGCATTTGCGATCAGGAAATTGCGCACCTCGTGGCGACCGAAATTGAAGATGTACGTGCCCCAATCCTGATGCTCGCCCTTGCGGGGATCCTGATGTTCATAGACGGCAGTCCCATCGAAGCGTGCGAGGGCATGCGCATCCTTCGGAAAGTGTGCAGGTACCCAGTCGAGGAACACGCCGATGCCGTGCCGATGGAGCACGTCGACGAAATACTTGAAATCGTCGGGCGAGCCGAAGCGGCTCGTCGGTGCGTAGTAGCCGGTGACCTGATAACCCCACGATCCGTCGAAGGGATGCTCGGTGATGGGCATCAGTTCCACATGGGTGTACCCGAGATCGGTCACGTACTCGGCCAGCGCATGCGCGAGCGCACGGTAGTTCGTGATGTCCTCACCCGTAGCGCTGGTCAGGCGCCAGGAACCGAGATGGACTTCGTAGATGGAAACTGGCTGCACGCTCAAATCACATGTCCTGCGCGAGAGCATCCAGTCGTGGTCGGTCCACTGATGCCCGCTGTCAGCGGCCACGATCGAGGCTGTGCGGGGACGTACCTCCAGCATGCGGGCGAAGGGATCCGACTTGTCGAGTATATAGCCCTCCTGCGTCTTGATCTCGAACTTGTAGAGCGTGCCGTCGGGAAGACCGGGTACGAAGATCTCCCATACGCCTGAGGAACCAAGTGCTCGCATGGCGTGGCGACGGCGGTCCCATTCATTGAAGTCGCCGATCACACTCACACTGCGCGCTGCAGGTGCCCAGACCGCAAACTCGATCCCCGTCACACCATTCGACACGACACGGCGGGCTCCGAGTTTTTCGTAGATGCGATAGTGGTTGCCCTCGCCGAAGAGATACAGATCGAATTCGGTGAGCAGTGGGAGGAAGGCGTAGGAGTCATGGAATGAAGATGAGACGCCCTCGACGGACACACGCCTGAGCTTGTACGGAAACACGGCAGATTCGCCGGCAAACACGCACTCGAAAAAGCCCTCAGGATGAACGAGTGTCATCGCATGCTCGACCCACTGGCCGTCATCGCCGCGCCGCAGCACGTAGGCCTCGGTCGTGCGCGGGAAAAACGCTCGGACAGCTACCGACGCATCCTCATCGGTGCCGACTGTATGAATGCCCAGCACGGTGTAGGGATCGTGATGCTCGGTGTAGATGATGCGATAGATGTCTTCGACGGAGGCGGTGCTGCGCATGGCAATCCTTGCGTGTGAATGCCCAAATGTACGAAGTATCTCCATCACGCGGCGCTTCCTCTGTGGACCGGGGGAGGGGCCGCGAAAAATCGGACGAGAACCTCCTCTGCGTACGCGACATGCATGCGTGTTGCCGGGGAAAGTTCCTCGCCGTGCTCGAAGCGCTCTGCGGGAATGTGGCAGAGGAGGATGCGGGGCTGCCGACCACCGAGCAGCGCGGTCATGTCCGCAAGATCCCGGGGAAGCATCGCGTGCATGTCACGCAGTGCGCGAGCTGTCTGCTGAACGGTCGGGGGAGTGCTCGTTGAGACGAATTCACCGGCCACTGCAGCGCTTCCGCCATCCACATCCTCGAGTGTGACCGTGCGTGCTGTCAATGACGCATCGACGATCACAACGATGTCCGCCTCGGCGGCGTCCGCCGCGTGTTCAGGGAGCAGCTGCTGCTCAAACAGGACGTGTAGGTCCGATATGCTGCGCGCTTCCATCCGCAGACCGAGCGCATGTGCGGCGCCGTCGTCGGAGCGCAGGGTGTTTCCGATGCAGAGAAGAAGCCGGAGACGACGCATCAGCGGAGCAGGTGCAGCGGCCGCGAGATCGCTCCGGACGGTGTGAGGAGCACAAAGCGGTAGCTTCCGCTGGGGAGCGCGGATGCATCGACACTGATGCGATGGGCGCCGGCTTCCATCCATCCCTCATGAAGGAAGAGGACCTCACGTCCCGCTGCATCTACCAGTATGATGCGGGTGGGCGCTGATTCCAGCAGCTGCAGGTCGACGATGGTGCGGGGATTGAAGGGGTTTGGGTGAACGCCCGTGATGGCAAGAGTGGCGGAGCCGTCGAAGAACCGGGTGTCGCCCTCACGGCAGATGTCGTCAAGGGTGAACCTGCCGTCGCGCCAGGAGGCGAGCACATTGCGTGGCGTGCGTATGACAAGCGAGTCGAAGGCAATGATCGTCGTGCTGTCGAGACCGAGCATGGCCTGGAAGCGGAGTCCCCAGCTGGTACTGTCGCTCTGCGGCAACACGACGCGCAGCTGATAACGGTCCCAGCCACCGGAACTGACGCGCGGTGGTGCTGCGATCGGTGCGAGGATGTTCGAACGGATGCGCAGTGCGATGTCGAGCGTGCCAACGCCCGCCTCTGCAAGGTGCCGGGCTTGCGTGATGCTGATGGGCAGATCCACGATGTCGCCCACCGAAGCGCGCAACTCGGGCACGACCATGTGCAGGACGGCCTCGACGCGCACACCGCGCACCTCGATCAGCACGGGTGTGCACAGCGGGGAGGCCGTCAGGACGAGCGATGCGGCGAGTACGGTATCGCCAGTGCCGGCGGCGAACTGCAGCGTGATGAACGCAGTGTCTCCCGGTGCGATGGTGGCGGGGAGGCCGGCCACCACCGAAAAATCTGCGGCGCCCGCAAGTGCGTCGATCGTGACGGGCACGGTGCCGGTGTTGCGGACGGGAACGACATGCAGGGTCGCGGCCTCACCGGTGAACAGCGTGTCAACATCCGCCACTGCGGCATCGAGCATACCAACGTCGTAGCGCAGGAAGAAGGGCACCTGCACGAGCGTGTCACCCCGTTCGCCAAAACGCAGATCGAGCGTGGCGCTGTGCAGACCCGGCACACGCGGTGCACTGCGCACGAGGGCCTGAATCGTGTCTCCGGGCGCGAGCGTGCGCGGCGCGCTCAGAAACAGGAGTTCGAGATCCTGAACTCCGCTGAATGTGCCGCCGGCGAAGACGAGCGGGAGGTCGCCGCTGTTTGTGACGACGACGAGCGTGTCGGCGCTCGTCGTGTCACAGAATCGTGCAGGGAGATCCACAAGCGCGGGAGCGTCGATGCCGGGCATGGCCAGCCGCTCGCCGCGCAGCGGAACGCGCAGCGCAGAACAGGAGGGTGTTGAGCGCACGAGCAGCGTGTCGCCGAAGGCACCGTTGTAGCCGGGATCGCGCATCTCGACGAATACGGGACGCTGCATGCCGGCCGGGACGACGATCGGTGCCGTGCTCACGATGCGGAACACGGAACCGTCGGACAGCATGAGGGATGTTGCCGTGACGTCGACGTCGCCCGTGTTGTCGAGCATGACGCTGCGTACGAGCGGAAGCTGCACAGGCCGCTGCAGCCCCATGTCCAACGCCGTTCCATCCAGCGCGAGGGAGTCGCGTGATCCGAACACGGGGACGGAGTAGATGGGCGCATTCTCCGCATCGCTCACGACGGTCAACGTTGCGGAGACGGGACCAGCCGTCGAAGCGTCGTAGCGGATCGTGAGTGGACGCCCGCTGCCGGGCGCCAGATCGAAACTGCCGACTGGTGCGGCAACGAGCGAAAGCTGTGGTGAACCGGTGAGCGTGACGAGGTCGACACGCAGCACCTTGCCTCCATTGTTCGCGATCGTCACTGTCGTGTCGCGATGGGCGGGATCGCACTGCGGTGCGCGCAGAATGATGCTGGCGGGACCATCGATGCGCGGACGCGAAAGCCGCGTGCCCGATACGGCAACACGCACGAGCGCGCAGGCAGGCGTGCCGAACATGATGGCAGTGTCCTTCACCATCAGGTCCGCTCCCGGGTCGAGAAATTGAAGGTCGATTGCCGCACTGTCCCCGGGTGCGATTGTCGCTGGGAGTCCCGCCGCAACCCGAAATGGCGAAGGGACGCTGAAGCGCAATGAGTCGACGGTGATCGGCGCATCACCGGCATTGTGGAGTCCGAACCGCCGCATCGCAGGGAGCGTCGACTGTGGCACGGAGCCAAACTCCACCGTGACCGGTGCGAGTGCAGCACGCAGCACCCAGCCGCTGACGGCAATGGCAAGTGCAGGAGCATTCGACGAGTTGTTGGCGATCGAAAATGTCGCGCTTGCCGGACCGAAACCACTCGGCGCGAACCGCACCGAAATCGTGTCACGTCCCCCGATGGGAATGCGTCGCGGCAAGGTTGAAAGCAGGGAAAACGCAGCACTTCCTGCGTGCGAGGCCGATGTCAGGTACAGGTCGAAGTCCCCCGTGTTCACGATCGTGATGCTTGTATCCCTTGGGGACGGCATGCACACCTGATCGGGCCAGCGGACCTCGTCCGGCCAGTCGACAGTCGGTCGCGAGTACTTGCTGCCCGCCACAAGAATACGCAGCGCCTCGCATGTCGGTGCATGGGTGATCGTGAGCGTATCGGAGAAGTAGCTGTCCGGCCCCGGATCATCGAAGCGCACGGTGATGAATCCCGTACCGTTCGGCTGGATCGTGGCAGGCACGCCGGCCAGTACAGTGAAGGGAGGATTTGAGCCGAAGGTCGCTGCGGTCAGCGTCACAGCCACCGTGCCGTCATTGTTCACCGGGAAGCTCTTCGTCGCCGGGAATCCTGTTGAGGGTACGGCACCGAAGTACAGCGAGAGCGCGCGCAGCGAGGCACTCTCCCTGCGACCCTGCAGACGAATCATCAACGGCGATCCGTTGATCGCGTTCGAGCGCACGACCAGATCACCTGCCGCATCGCCCGCAACGGCCGGATCGAAACGGATGCCGATCGGCATGCTCGACCCGGGCGTGATGTACATCGGAAGGACGGGTGGCGAAAGAAAATGGAAACTCGTATCGCGTTCGAGGGTCACATCCGTGATCATCAGATCCGAGGTTCCGGAATTGGTGATCGTGATGATGGTATCGCGAGGACCCGACTCGCAGAGTTCCAGACGCATGGCGACCGTGTCCGGTGCGTCGATGCGTGCCTGCATGCGCCTGCCTGCGGCCGCAGTCCCCTCGCTCTGCGCAACGCCCCCGGACGCGCAGAACATTGCGCAGGCGAGAGCGATGGCGAGCGGGAGACGCATGGATGGCGAGGGTGCTGAAAAGCGGCCGCTACAGGGCGAAGAGGAAGGAGAGGCCCGCCTGAATCGAGGGCATCCTGAAATTGTCATCGAGGCGGGGAAGCGAGCCAACCGCCGAATCCTTGATCGTGGTGAGGGGATATGCGCCGCTGATCGAGAAGTGCAGATCGCCTGAACTCGTCGACATGATCTGGAAGTCTCCTCCGATCCGTGCCTCGACAAGGAGATTCAGGTCCGATGTCTCGGGCGAGATGTCCTCGTTGAGCTCGAACTGGCCGTGCTTCTGTGGGATGGAGATGCCCGAAGCAGTGTTCTTCAGGGAGATGGACATGGGAAGTCCAAACTGGAAGCCGACGAAGAACGACGTGAATTTGACCATCGTCCCGATGGCCAGATAATTCACGCTCCCGGCTGTCGTCAGCGATGCACCGTCCGGAAACTTGATGTCGTTCGCATTGTCCGTATCGCTATTGGGATTCACATCCAACAGTTCGTTCACGTCTTCGAACGATTGCGTGTAGTATCCAAGCGAACCGTACAAGGAGATGTCACTGGACAAGGGCACATCGGCAACGATGCCGAACATGCTGCCCAATCCGACGGAACGTTCGGCACCCGAGACGTGGTAGTCGGCAGTGTTCATCGAGCCGTTGAGATTGATCGAAGGACCAAGACGGATCGGGCGGACAACCTCTTCGGACTGCGCATGGAGCATGACGGGCAGAAAGAGGCTGAGCAGAGCGAGAACGCTGAGATGTTTCATGCGATCGATTCCTGCAGAATGTGATGGAGAATGCATTGCAAAATGTACGATTTCGGCGAGGAACGGCAAAGACATGCCGGGGAAAAGAAGACCGCGCGAAAAGAAGACCGCGCGAAAAGAAAACCGCGTCCGATCGCGGGGGGGCGAATCGGACGCGGTGGGCGTTCATGAGGCAGGTGGCGCTACCGGCGCGGTGTCCGTGCCATGCGTTTCATCACATCGCCGCCGGGACCGACATACGTGACTTCCATGGGCATGCTGCCGAGCGCGTGGGTCGAGCATGACAGACAAGGGTCGTAGCAGCGGATGCCTGCTTCGATACGATTGAGCACACCCTCGCTGATCTCCTTGTCGGGATCGCTGATGTAGTGCATGGCGATCTGGCGGATCGTCCGGTTCATCGACAGGTTGTTCTGTCCCGTCGCGATGATCATGTCCACATGCTTGATCACACCATCGTGACCGACGACGTAATTGTGGAACAGCGTACCCCGTGGTGCCTCGCAGGCACCGATACCCCGCGTCTTGTTCGAGAATGCGCGTGAACGCGTGTACTCCTGATCGACGGTTTCTGGATCGGTCAGGAGTTCCTCCATCCGCTCGAGCGCGAAGAGGATCTCGATCATGCGGGCGTAGTGGTAGTAGAACGAGTTGAGCACTACCGTACGCGTGCCGGCCATCTGCTTGAATACGGTCAGTTCACGGTCGCTGCGGGGCGACCCTGTATGCGAACAGACGTTGAGACGTGCCAGGGGCCCGACCCGATAATTGCCTTCGGGATATCCAAGCGGGGCGTAGTAGGGAAACTTCAGGTACGACCAGTCTTCGACGGCCTCGCTGATGTAGTCATTGTAGTGGCGGGGATCGAGCTTGTCGGCGACGATGTTGCCACCGCTGTCGACCACTCGGATCACGCCGTCGTAATACTCGAGCGCACCGTCTTCGGTCACATGACCCATGAACAGCGAGGGGAAGTTCCCGAACACGTCGATGCGGCCATGATTCGTTTCGATGTAGGCCTTGATGATCTCGAGGCCCATCATGGTCGTCTCGTAGGCTTCCGGCAGGCCGTTCAGAATACGGTCACGATCTGCAGTCGACAACGGCGCCCGCACGCCACCCGGCACCGCAACAACAGGATGAATCTTCCTGCCACCGATGATCTCGATGGCTTCCTGCCCGAACTTGCGCAGTCGAATGCCTCGGCGGACGAAGACGGGATGCTCGGCTGACATGCCGAACACGTTGCGGACTGCGGGATCCGCATCAAAACCGAGCAGCAGATCGGGCATCGAGAGGTGGAAGAACGAAAGCGCATGCGACTGCACCCACTGCGCGAGGTTCAGGATGCGGCGGAGGTTCTCGGCTGTCTTGGGAATCGCGACTGCCAGGATGTCGTCGCCCGCCTTTGCCGAGGCCAGCAGGTGACTGACAGGACAGATGCCGCAGATACGCGAGGTGATGCCCGGCATTTCCCAGACCAGCCGCCCCTCGCAGAATTTCTCGAACCCACGGAATTCCGTGATGTGAATCCGTGCGTCCTCGACCGTGCCCTGGTCGTTGAAGTGGATCGTGATCTTGGCGTGTCCTTCGATGCGCGTGACCGGATCGATCACGATCTGACGAATCGGCTTATCCATATTTCAGCATGTCCTCGGTCAAGACAGGCTCGCGACCCGCGAGCATTTCAGTGATCACAAACCAGATGAGATCCGCATGGGGAGGACATCCGGGAAGGAAGTAGTCGACATGCACCACGTGGTGGATCGGTTCGACCCGCTCCTGCAACAGTGGAAGCACCGTGAACCGAAGGCGCCCCATCTCCCGCCCGATCTCGCCATACACCTCGTGCAGCAGCGCATCACGATCAAGTCCGTTGCGCATCGCGGTCACATTGCCGTTTGCCGCGCAGTCTCCGAACGCGATCACGAGCTTGCTGCGTTCGCGGATCTTGAGCAGCAGCTCGCGATTGTCTTCATTGGCCACGGCGCCCTCGACGAGTGTGGCATCCACGCCGTGGGGGAATTCCTTGATGTCGAGCACGGGCGAAAAGACGAGGTCTGCCTTTTCATGGAGTTCGAGCAGGCGCTCGTCCAGATCCATGAACGACATGTGGCAGCCCGAACAGCCGCCCAGCCACGCTGTGGCAAGCTTCATTTTATCCATTGCTGCTTCTCTCTCGCGTTGACGATGTACTCGAGGAAGTCTCGATTCTTCGACATCTCCCCGACGGCCTTCCCCTTCTCGAACAGTGCACCTGTGGGACATACGAGGACGCACTTGCCGCAGGATGTGCATGAACCGGACTTGCCCCAGTCACCTGCCAGATCGGTGATGACAAACGAATTGATCCCGCGTCCGGCGATGTCCCATGTGTGCGCACCCTCGATCTCATCGCAGACACGCACGCAGCGCGAACAGAGGACGCAGCGGTTGTGGTCAAGCACGAAACGGGCATGCGTGGCGTCGACCTTCTTCTGGGGATACAGGTAGTCGAAGCGTACGCTGTCCATGCCGAGTGCGTAACCGAGATTCTGCAGTTCGCAATGGCCATTGGTCACACAGACCGAACAGACGTGATTGCCCTCGGCAAAGAGCATCTCCACGATCATGCGGCGGTACTTCTGCAGACGCGCCGACTTGGTCGTGACGACCATGTTTTCTTCCACCTTCGTGACACAGGCAGGCTGCAGCTTGTTCTGACCTTCTATTTCGACCAGACACAGCCGGCATGCGCCGACGGTTTCCAGACCGGCGAGATGACACAGCGTCGGGATCTCCAGTCCGTGCTCACGCGCCGCACCGAGAATCGTGGCGCTGGCAGTGGCGCTGACGAGTTCGCCGTCAATGGTCAGGGTTTTGATTTCTTCCATGTTCGCGCCTCCTACGACTTCTTGCGAGATGCAGCGGCAGGGGCCGTTGCGTGCCCGGTCTGCTCCGGCTGCGCCGCCGGTGCGACCTCTTCGACCGACGGCCGGACGGGCATTGCGCAGACGCCCGCATCACAGTGCTGCTGGGAGATATGCTGCTCGTACTCGCGCCGGAAATAATGCAGCGTGCTGATGACCGGATTCGGTGCCGTCTGTCCGAGACCACACAAACTCGTGTCCTTCACCATGTCGCACAATTCCTCGAGCGTGTCCATGTCCTGCTGCGTGGCGCGGCCGCTGGTCATGCGGTTCAGGATCGTGTAGAGCTGCACGGTACCGACACGGCAGGGAACGCACTTGCCGCAGCTTTCGTCCATGCAGAACTCCATGAAGTACTTGGCCACGTCGACCATGCAGGACGTCGTGTCCATGACGATCAAACCACCCGAGCCCATGATCGAGCCGACCGAGGCCAGCGATTCGTAGTCGACGGGGATGTCGAGATGCTGTGCGGGGATGCAGCCGCCTGAGGGACCGCCAGTCTGCGCGGCCTTGAACGTGCCGCCGTCGGGAATGCCCCCACCGATGTCGAAGACGATCTCGCGCAACGGCATCCCCATCGGTACTTCCACCAGTCCCGTGTTCTTGATGCGGCCGGCGAGTGCGAACACCTTCGTGCCCTTGCTCTTGCCCGTGCCGATCTGCGAATACCACTTGCCGCCGTTGAGAATGATCGGCGCGACGTTCGCAAACGTCTCCACATTGTTGAGCAGCGTCGGCATGCCCCAGAGTCCCTGCTGCGAAGGGTAGGGAGGACGTGGTCGCGGCTGCCCGCGGCGACCCTCGATCGACGCCATGAGCGCGGTTTCCTCACCGCAGACGAAGGCACCCGCACCGATCCGCAGATCCACGCGGAAGTTGAATTCCGAATCGAAGATCCTGTTGCCGAGCACCTGTGTGCGCTCTGCCTGGCGGATCGCCTTCTTGACGCGTTCGATCGCGAGGGGATACTCGCCGCGCACGTAGATGTAGCCCTGCGTGGCACCCACCGCGTACCCTGCGATGGCCATGCCCTCGAGAATCGTATGGGGATTGCCCTCGAGGATCGCACGGTCCATGAAGGCACCGGGGTCGCCTTCATCGGCATTGCAGACCACGTACTTCTGTGCGGCCTTGACCTTGCGCACGATGTTCCATTTCAGTCCCGTCGGATACCCGCCGCCGCCCCTGCCGCGCAGACCGCTGTTGCGCATTTCGAGCAGCACACCTTCCTGTGTGTAGTAGGTGATCGCCTTCGCCAGCGCTTCGTATCCCCCATGCGCGATATAGTCCTCGATCGATTCCGGATCGATGCGCCCCATGTTCTTGAGCGCGACCTGCATCTGCCGCGTGAAAAATGGAGCATCGGGAGGATAGGCCAGATCCTTCAACGGCTTGTTCTTCTGCACGTGCTCGTCGACGATGCGCTCGACATCCTCGATCTTTACACCCGTGTAGAGCGTGCCTGAAGGGTGGATGCGGACAAGGGGTCCCGCACCACAAAGCCCCATGCATCCCGTCATGATCACACGCACATCGGAAGCCACCTTCCGCGCGGTACAGACCTGATCGAATGTGTCGCGCAGATGCTGGGCGCCCGAAGAAAAGCATCCCCCGGAGCCGCAGACGTGGATCTCTGCCTTGAACCCGGAGAGAGTCGTACGGAATTCCTGTCCGATGTCGTAGAGTTCGTCGATTGTCATGCCGGTTCCTCCTCAAGCCACGGTTGCACCCTGCGAACCAGTTCCTCGCTCGTCGTGTGGGGAGCGACATCATCGTCAAAGAGCACCACGGGCGCGATGCCGCATGAGCCGACGCAGCGTGCACTCTCAAGCGAAATGCGCCCACCCTCCGAGGTCTCGCCCATCTTGCACCCGCATACATGCTCGGCGTCGGTCTGCAATTGTCCTGCGCCTCGCACATAGCAGGCCGTCCCCATGCAGATCGTCACGCGATGCCGTCCCTTGGGCTTCAGGGAGAAGAAGTTGTAGAACGTGGCGACGCCGTACACGCGACTCGGGGGCAGTTTCAGATTCTTGGCGATGTAGATCAGCAGATCCCTCGACAGAAATCCGAACAACTCCTGCGCGGTGTGCAGAATTTCAATGAGTGCATCCCCCCGGTACTGATGCCGGGCGATGGCGCGGTCCAGATACTTGAATCGATTGTCGCCGCTCTTGTGGTCGCCCTGGTGGACGGTCGCGGCTTCGGATGCGGGCATGGCGGGTGACGGATGGTGAGAAAAAATTCTCGATTCGCTATCGGAATTTACGACCTTGTACCCCTATTTACAACAGATGCAGGATGGGAAGCAGGGGATCGGCACCACCAGCGCTGACCGGAATCATCGTGGGTGCGTCGGCCACGGCACGCCGAACCGCAACGCGCACCGCATCCGGGTCGAGGAAGCCGGGCACGACGCCTGCAGGCTCCCCGCTGCTGTAGTCGATGCGCCAGACGCAGCTGGGACGCGCCAGCGTACGCCCCGAGAGCGTGTCTAGGCCTGTCAGACGCGCGGCCAGCCGGAGCGCGCGGTTGGCAGCGACGGGGATGCGCGAGAGCAGGGGATTCGCCGTGGCGAAGGTCCGCACATCCGCATACGAACGGGCGATCGAGGCCACCTGTGGTGCGAAGGCACGCAGCATCCACAATTGCGGCTCCTGACGCCATCGGCGGCGCTCCGCGATGCGGGAGATGAGCGCGGTGTAGCGCAGGTCGTAGTAGGGACTCACAAAACGGCACCAGCGGCTCTGCAGCAGCGCCAGATCCACATGATGCGCGGGCATCAGATGCTCTGCATTGAAGGTGTCGGCCGCGCAGACGGGACTCGCAAAAACCGCCGGCTCAGGCAGCAGAGAGCGGAGGACCTCCTCGGCCATTGCAGCCAACCGCTTCCCATCATGGGCGAGGTGCAGCACCGAATGCTGCACGAGCATGTCGCGGGTCTGACGAAAAAGATCCTCCTTCGAACGAATGCGATTCGCCGTGTTGCGCAGAAACCAGCGGCCCTCGATCCACGTGTGCGCGCCGTCGATCATCACATCTCCGAGTCGCGCGTAGTCGGGGTACGCCCACATCATGTGGTAGCTGGCGAAGCTGACCATACCGTTCGTGGCGCGTGTGTACTCGCGTGCGTGCGTGAGGGGAAGCGCGGTCGGGAACACAACCTCCCTGTGGGGAAGCGTCAGTGCGGCGGCAACCTCGCGGGCAATGATCGCGTCGTTGCCCGGCGCGCTGAACTGTGTGGCCAGGGTGACCGGATGTCCCCCAGCATGCGCTGCCGCTGCGATCACGCGTGAATCGAGTCCCCCAGACAACGTCACGACGAGACACTCGCCGGCACGTCGGGTGATGGACTCCATCGCCGTGGCGAATGCCCCGGTCGTGTCGTGCTCGATGCCCGGATACTCCTCCGGTGCGATCACGATCTCATGGTAGCGTCGCTCTGAGGTTTGGATGCTCCCGCCATGCTCCCAGATGTCCACAACACGTGCTCGCCCGACACGCCGGATTCCCTGTACCAGCGTGCTCCCATCGAGGATTTTGCCGAAGGTGAGGAACTGTGCAACGCCTTCTTCGAAGAAGGCATCATCCGGGATGCGCAGGATGGATCGAATGAAGGGGATGGAGGTCGAAACGAGCATGCTCCCGTTCCGTTCACCATGGTATATGGGCAGGGTCCCCCACGGATCCGTGATGACCCGCGCCCTCCTGCGGAAGCCGTCTGCGCCGACTGCGAGGAACATGCCGTTGGCAGCTCGGAGCACCTGCGTATCCTCGAGATCAAGCATGGCATCGGGAGCATGCTCCAGGCTGCTTTCTTCGAAGAGAAAACCGTCGAAGATTCCCCCGGTCGTTTCGTCTCTGCTCATGCTCCAGTGAGAACGCGGAGCGGCGGCATCGGGATGCACGCATCCAACAGTCACAATGCCTTCCTTCAGTGGGAGGATGCTGTGCGGTGTTCCATCATCGGACAGCGCCTGGCGCAGACGGTTGTGGAGCGCCGGATCCGGAGAGAAGAGGAGCAGGGGACCAGGGGGCAGCATCTGTACGGGCGGTGGTGGCGTTCGTGGCGTTTGGTCTGCGTCGCGCGGGCGTACCGCGCAGGTGACGGCATATGGCGAATATACGAGGAGCGAATCTTCTTCAGCGATTTTTCGTATTTTTCATGTTTGATGTCGTTTCGTATCCCACCATTTCCCATTCTAGCAGGAGCTTCCATGCGCCTGAGTACCGGATCACGTATCATCCGCGTTGTCTCCCTTCTTGCACTCGTCGTTTTCATCGGTTGTGGTTCAGGCCGTGATGCAACGTCGCAGCAGGATGCCCGTTTCAACTATGAAGTAGCAAAAAAACTCGCACTAGACACGGTCAAGGCCGGCCGTTTCGACGGAGGTCGGATGTGGACCTTCGACTATCCCCCGCTCGAGTGGTTCAAAGAGGCCTATGGGTTCACCCCGGATCAGGCATGGCTCGATGACGTGCGCATGTCGGCGATCCGCTTTGCCAATTACTGCTCGTCGTCGTTCGTCAGCGCAGACGGGCTCGTGATGACCAATCACCACTGCGCACGCGAGAGCGTTGACAACATCAATCAGCCCGGCGAGAATCTGAACGAGACCGGTTTCTATGCGAAGACGCTCGAGGAGGAACGCAAGGTTCCCGGACTCTACGTCGACCAGCTCGTCGAGATCCGCGATGTCACCGCCGAGGTGATCGCGGCGATGGACAAGGCGCCCACGGACGCCGAGAAGCTGACGGCGCGCGACGCGGCCACCAAGGAGATCGAAGAGAAGGCGGGTGCAGACTCAAAGCTGCAGGCCGACGTCATCACATTCTACAACGGCGGCAAGTACTCGCTCTACCTCTACAAGCGCTACAATGACGTGCGCGCCGTGTTCGTGCCGGAAATGAAGCTCGGCTTCTTCGGCGGTGATTACGACAACTTCACGTATCCCCGCTACACCTACGACTGCTCGTTCTTCCGCGTCTACGACGAGGATGGCACCCCGCTCAAGACCAAGCACTACTACAAGTGGAGCAAAGCCGGTGCGAAGGAAGGCGAGCCCGTGTTCGTCGTCGGCAATCCCGGCAGCACGAATCGCCTCAACACCACCGAACAGCTCGAGTACAATCGTGACATCCAGTACCCCTACGTGGCCGGACTCCTCAACGACCGCGTTGAAGTGCTGACCACCTATGCCGAGCAGCATCCCGAGAAGCGGGAGGCGATGATCACGGAGGTGTTCTCGATGGCCAACAGCCAGAAGGCGTACAACGGGCAACTCTCCGGTCTTCGCGATGACAACCTCATGCAACGCCGCCGCGCCTTCGACCGCTCTTTCAAGGCAGCTGTGCTGGCACGTCCCGACCTGGCGAAGAAGTACGGACACGTGTGGGACGAAATCGCCGACACTCGCATGAAGATGCGTGAAGTCTCCCCCGACCTCATGGCGCTGCGCAGCGGCGGACTCGGGACCAGCGAGTTTCTGTCGAAGGCCGCAGCGCTCGCGCGCTACGTCCATGAAATGGCGAAGCCCGAGGCGGATCGTGCGAAGGCCTATCAGGGCAAGACCGCCGATCTGACGAAACGCGCGCTCGGCAAGTACAGCAAGCCGGATCCGCTCATGGAGGAGCTGACGCTCACGCGCCAGCTGGCCACGATGAAGCGCTGGCTCGGTGAATCCGATCCCATTGTGAAGATCGCGCTCAAGGGTCAGTCCTGTGATCAGGCCGCCCGTCGACTGTTGTCGGAAACGTCGCTGAAGGATTCGCTCGTGCTCGCACAGCTCGTCGAGGGACTCCCCGCGTCGATCGAACAGAGCAACGACCCTTTCATCGCAATGGCCCGTCTGATGATCCCGCGCACCGACGCCGCACAGAAGATCTCGCGTGAATTCGCGGCACGTGATCAGGTCAATGAGGGACTCCTCGGCCGCGCGCTGTTCGACGTGTACGGCACGGCGATCCCGCCCGATGCGACATTCACCCTGCGCATTGCCGACGGTGTCGTGAAGGGCTTCGAGTACAACGGAACCAAGGCTCCGTCGCACACGACCTTCTACGGCATGTACGACCGCAACGCGTCGTTCGAGGGAGAGGATTCATGGTCGTTGCCCGACAAGTGGAAGAATCCCCCCGCGGATTTCAATCTTTCGACACCCCTGAACTTCGTCTCGACTAACGACATCATCGGCGGCAACTCCGGCAGCCCGATGATCAACCGCAACAAGGAAGTCGTCGGTCTGATCTTTGACGGCAACATCGAGAGTCTGCCCGGCGACTTCATCTTCGCCGAGGATGCCAACAACCGTACCGTGTCCGTCCACTCCTCCGCCATGGTTGAGGCGCTGCGACACATTTACAAAGCAACACGCATCGCAGACGAACTCGTCAACAGCCGCCTCTCGAAGTAACCCTCTGCAGAGGCAGAAACGCACACGAGCCCCGGCAATGCCGGGGCTCGTTGCATGATGGGGGAATCGAGTGCACTGGAACGCATCAACGTGTCGGCACGTCCCGTCTCAATATCTGCTGCTCTGCAGGGAAGCCGTCGGGATCATGTCCGGCACGAGTCATCGCCCGCCGTGCGGGTTCATACGCGTCTGCACTGTTCATGTACGGGGAGAGTGGAGGCATGGGGATGGCCATGAGTTCATCCATCAACGTGGAGACAGCCTCGGCAGACAGACTGCGCACCTCTGCGTATAATCCCGAATCGCCTTCTTCGAGCGGATTGTGCGCGGTCAGTATTCCACGCAACGAAGCAATTGCAAACGGTGTCGGAGGCAGCACGAGCAACGTGCCGATCGCTCCGTGATCCAGACGGATCTGACGTTCCTGCTCGAAGTGTGGATCCTGGCCGAGGGAGGCACGTAGCGCACGGATGGCCGGGATCAGGATACGCTCCTCCATCGAAATGTGTCGAAGAAGTCCCTTGCGAAATTCCGTGTAGAGGTCCATGTCCACATTGGCAATATCAGCGACTGCGCGATCGAGAAGGCCCTCGAGTCTGCGATGGTCCTCTTCGAGCCAGGTCTCGACGGGATGCATGGCGTTTCCTCCTGTTGATAATGAAAAAGCCCCGTGACCGGGGCTGTGTGGACGTTGCGGGATTTGAACCTGCGACCTCACGCGTGTGAAGCGTGCGCTCTAGACCAGCTGAGCTAAACGTCCAAATGGATTACCAAAGTACGATGATTGGATCCAAAAATCAAGTGCGCATGCGCAGGGGCACCGGCAGTCCGGTGCCCCCGTCGCGCCATGCTCAGAAGGGGAGATCGTCGCCCTTTTCCTCGGGAAGTGCCGGACCGTCGTAGCCGCCGGGCTCACCACCCACGCTGCCACCGCCGCCCGCTCCCTTGCTGTCGAGGAACATGAAGTCGTCGACCACGATCTCGGTCGTATAGCGCTTGTTGCCCTCCTTGTCGTCCCAGCTGCGTGTCTGCAGCTTGCCGCCGACATACAGCTTGCTGCCCTTGTGCACATACTGGCCGATCGTCTCGGCCGCCTTGCGCCAGGCCACGCAGCGGTGCCATTCGGTACGCTCGATGAGCTGTCCGTTCTGATCCTTGTACGACTCGTTGGTCGCAAGCGAGAACGACACGACCGGCGTCCCCTGCGGTGTGTACTTCATTTCGGGATCCTGACCCACATTGCCGATCAACATCACCTTGTTCAATCCGTACGCCATAAAGCCTCCTCGTGTGTAAGTGTGTGTTACTGTGTACAAGACAAAAGTATGACGGAAGTCGTGGTCAGAAGCAGCACATTTCCATCGGATTCTGCAACATTCCGGAATTCTGCCACCGGCGAGGCGAAAAAGATGTCGCGCACGGTGCGCGCGGCTTCCAGTCTGCCGTCGATACTCCAGGCGTGCAGCGCATCCCTGGTCACGATCCACCCCCGATTCCCGCGCAGCGATATCCCGCGCGCACCATGCAGGATTCCCTCCCCGAACGTGAAGCGCCAGGCACCGAACGCATCGAAGACCACCACGCGCGATTCCTCGAGCACGTAGACGTTGTCGGCATCGTCGAGCACCATGGCCACAGGTCGGACCAGACGCCCCGCTCCCGCATCGACACCACCGAAGCGATGCTCGATCGTGGCGAATCCGCTGGAGGTCACCACACGCGCATTCTCTCCGTCGAGGATGTAGAGCGTGCCCTGTCTGGCCGCCGCCACGTCGAGCGGCTCACCGAAGCTCTGGGTGGGATCCGGCGTATCGCGCGTACTGAAGGTGCCGAGCGCATGCATGTCGCGGTCGAGCCGCACGATGCGGTTGTTGCCCCGATCTGCGACATACACCGTGAGGCCCATCCGGGCATCGATCCCGCCAGGCTGATCGAACTGCTCGAGCGCCCACCCCTGTCCACCGGTCGAGCGGATCTCGGTGCCATCGATGCGAAACTTGTGCAGCGTATGCCTGCTGCCGTCTGTCACGTACACGTCGCCGAAGGCGTCCATCGCCACATCATGCGCCGACGCGAAGGCTCCGAAGCGGTAGTTCTCCACCAGCCTGCAGGCTCCGCCATTGTCGCGAGGAATAGAAGGAGGGAGGATCGGCGCGGGAGGCGAGACGAGGCGTGCCGTCGACCCCGGCATCGTGGGGGAAGCGTCCTTCGCCGCATGCATGCCGGTCTGCGCACGCGTACTCGAAGAAGCGGTCAACAGCATGACGACCGCACAGCATGTGGACATGAAATGGAACGCGCCCGGCAGGATGCCGAGCGCGCACAGACGGAAGGGGACCTTATTTGCCGGGAGCGACGGTGACGACAACCGGTGCACTGACGACCTCATTGCGGATGCCCTCGGTGGTCTGGAAGGCGAGCTTCACGAGCACCTTCGGATATCGTGCGGGATCAAAGCCCGGCAAGTCGAGCGGTGTGACGACCTTGAAGTCGCGAGATTGCTTCGGAAACATCTGCGCCGTCGACGTCGAGCCGTAGGAGTCGGGAATGATCGGACGGAAGCGCACAAGCGCCTTCTCGTCGGCGGCGTTGTACAGCGTGCCTTCGAGGAAGGCAATGTTCTGACCGCGCTCGGTGCGATTGATGATGTTCACTGTGATGTCTGCGGAAACAGTGTAATCCTGCCCCTGCTTCTGAAGTGTCACAGTTGTTGGACCAAAGCCGAACGACATTTCGGCAAGAGGTGCGTCCTTCGAGCAGCCTGCCACAATCAGAAGAAGGGCGGGGAGCACGAACAGCGGCATGCGAGCTTTCATTGATCTCGTTGTCATCGGTGCGTGTTGGGACTCGGCGTTATTTCAGGCGGAAACGAACTGGGACGGACACTTTCACGTTCACGGGCTTCCCGCGCTGCATGCCGGGCGTGAACTTGACCTTCTTCACGGCGTCGATGGCTGCTTCATCGCATCCGCCACCGATGCCGCGCAGAATCTCGGCACGCGTCACGTTGCCATTCCTGTCGACCCATGCAAGGACGGAAACCGTCCCTTCAACACCGGCTCGAATGGCGAGATCAGGGTACACAAGGTTCGCCTTGATGGCGTCGAGTCCGCCGATGATCGTCGGCTGATCTTCCACAACTTCAAAATAGGTTTCTTCGACTTCGACCTTCTTCTCAGCCTGCTTCGGCGGTTCGGGTGGTGCCTTCACCTGCTCGGTCACGTCGACTTCGCTGGTGATGTCCACATCGTCCATCGCATCGGCGTTCGGTGCTTCGATGAGTACGGGCGGACGCGGCGGCGGGGGCGGACGATTCTCCTGGCGCGTGTGGTCGATGTCTTCGACCTTGACTACTTCCTGCTGCGCGGAAACGACGAGCTGCTCCTGTTCGAGCGACGGGAAAAACTTGAATGCCGAGATGACGAGGAGCAATGCAAGGAGAAGGGACATTTCGAAGTACCTTCTGGACTTGCCTCGGACATCGGCGGCGGGTGTTTTGCGTAAGGCCATTGTTCAGACTCCTGATCCAAAAACGTCCTTCGAATATACCGCTCCGCACGCGATATTCAAATGCGGCTGCGCAATGCGATGCGGCAACGGGTATGCATCATGTTCACGCAGGCAACCTCGTGGATGTTCCGCCCTGAATCAAGGCAGGATGGCGGTAGCGTCTACCGTGCGATTTGCATTTTCCATCCTGGTGCCGTATGTTTCTGCTCTTGCCTGGATGGCGGAATTGGCAGACGCGCTACATTCAGGGTGTAGTGTCCGCAAGGGCGTGCAGGTTCGACTCCTGTTCCAGGCACCTGAAACCCGGCTCTCGAAACGAGGGCCGGGTTTTTCTTTTCTCCGCGAGGGTCTAGATTGCAGTGCGCCCGTCCGGGACGCATTTCGCACCGCACTCATCCCTCTTGTGCATGGCTCCCATCGTACTCGGCATCGCCGGTGGCAGCGGGTCGGGAAAGACCACGTTCGCCCGCGGACTCATCGACGCCTTCTCACCCGGCATCGTGCTGCTCTTCCAGCACGATGCGTACTACCACGATCTGGCGCGCATGCCCGATCCTGATCCCGCCCGCATCAACTACGATCATCCCGCCTCGCTCGAGACTGATCTCTGTGTCGCCCAGCTGCGTGCGCTCACGCGCGGGGAGCAGATCGAGCAACCCGTCTACGACTTCTCGACACATCGCAGGCGCGCCACTGCACACAGTGTTGCGCCACATCCGGTGATCCTTGTCGAGGGCATCCTCGTGCTGGCCGAACCCGCGCTGCGCGACGCAATGGATCTGCGCATCTTCGTCGACGCGGAACCCGACATCCGTCTTCTGCGCAGGATGGAACGCGACATCACACAGAGGGGACGCACGGTGCAGTCGGTGCGCGATCAGTACTACGCCACGGTCCGCCCGATGTACGAACAGTTCGTCGCACCCAGCAAGTGTCATGCAGATATGATCGTTCCCCACGGTGGCGAGAACCGCCGCGCGCTCGAGGTGGTCTCCGGATGGCTGCGCGCGCGCCTCGCCGGGTCGGTGTGAGGATGCACGACTGTCCCGTGCCGGGTACGGTCGCGTGCCTGACGGTCTCGGGTCAGGGCTTGCGGCCGGCCACCAGAAGGTACCCCATCCAACGGCTTCCCCCGTTGCGTGAGTAGACGTCGATTTCGTGCTTGTAGTGCTTGACCAGGGACTTGTGGTGCTTCATCCCCTCGAATCCACCGGACACGATCGAGCGGACTTCCTCACCGAACTGTTTGTAGAAGGCCGCAAGTCTCTTCGATGCGTCTTCGATGCGCAGGCCGGTGATGCCGGCGGATTCGATGAGCGCAACGAGCGCGTCGCGATGGAGGATCTTGTGCGAGCGGCTTTCCCAGACATCACGCACGAAGGTCGGGACGTCGTCGGCGAGCCAGCAGGAGTCGGCGATGGCAAGCGTGCCGCCGGGACGCAGCACGCGCAGCGCCTCCGTGAGCACCTTTCCGGAGGGATAGGCGGCGAGCACGCCCTCGAGCAGCACGACGTCGAAACTACCGTCCGCGAAATCGAGGGTGACCGGCGACATGAAGCGGAAGCTTGCACGCGTGTTCTTCACACTCATCGCGGCCATCTTCGCGTAGAAGACGCTTTCGCTGTCTTCTTCGATGCCGATCACCGGACAGCCGAGCGCCTCGACCGCCGCGAACACATTCTCGCCATAGCGGCACCCCTCGAGCAGCGCCGAAGCGACGGGCGCTGCAGGTGCGGCCAGAGAGATGAGACGACGGGTGAGGGAGGGTCCCCCGGGCGTGAGGTGAAACGGGTACAGCGACGAGATAGATGCCATGCGAAAATCCGGGGAGTTGGTGTGGGATGGAAGAGCGCCGCCCGCGCGGTCAGGCTGATGCGACGAGCGTCTCCCGCAGGAAGCGTCGCACGGAAATGATCGATCCGACGAGGCCGAGCAGGCTGCCGAGCAACACGAGGTAGAGGTGAAAGCCGATGTCGATGCTGATCGAGACGAGCAGATCCTCGGCCAGGGGCGTGATGAAGAAGCGGAACACGACGTCGAGCAGCAGCGCCGCCGCTGCGCCTCCTGCTAGTCCGTGCAGCAGACCTTCGAGCAGGAAGGGCGTGCGGATGAAGGTGCTGGTCGCGCCGACGAGTTTCATGGTGCGGATGATCTCGCGCTTGGCCTCGATGGTCAGGCGGATCGTGTTGGCCACGAGGATTACCGCACTGAGTGCGAGCACGATGCCGATGAACAGTGTAGCCCAGGTGAAGGCGCGCGCACGCTGGTCGATGAGCTGGAGGAACTGCTTGCGGTAGACCACGCTCTCGACGGCCTTCATCTTCTCGATGCGCGCGGCAATGACGCGCACGCTGTCGGGATTGGCCCAGCCGTCGGCGATGGTGACACGGAAGGAGGGGGGCAGGGGATTGTCGCCGAGCACGGCATCGACATCCTCGCCGATCTCCTCGCGGAAAATCCTGGCCGCTTCGTCCTTCGACACGTAGCGGATGTCGAGCACGCCGGGCACGGCTCGCATTGCGCGCGCGACGATCTCGTTCTGCGCGTCGGTCAGTCCCAGATGCAAAAAGGCCTCGATCTCCACGCGCGAGCGGATGTCGTCGACGACCGAAGAGAGGTTGACGGTGATGAGTGTGAAGACGCCGAGCAGGAGCAGGGAGATTCCCACGGTGAAGATCGAGATCAGCGTGCTTGTCCTGTTGCGACGGAAGCCCGCGACGCTCTCGTTGAATGTATAGCTGAGGCTCATGCGTGCGGTATGATGGAACCTTCAAGCTACCCGATTTCACGCGTTTTCACAAGAACCGGGCTCCGGTTTGCACGGCTTCCGCTGGGGTGCGATACTTGCAGGATCCCCCAACGCACAGAGATCCCATGCCGCACGACTTTCCCCCCACCTTTGCATCCCTCCTGGCCATCATGACGCGCCTCCGCCGCGAATGTCCGTGGGACCGTGAGCAGACGCACGACTCCATCAAGGGACACACGATCGAGGAGGCCTACGAGGTGGTCGAGTCGATCGATCACAAGGACTATGATGCGCTGCGTGCGGAGCTCGGCGATCTCTTGCTGCACGTGGTGTTCCACGCCGAGATCGCCGCGGGCGACGGGCGTTTCACGATCGACGACGTACTGGCGGGTATCATCGACAAGCTCGTGCGGCGGCATCCGCACATCTTCGGCGACACCGTGGTGGAGGGCAGCGACGATGTGCGTCGCAACTGGGAGCAGATCAAGATGGACGAGGGACGAGAGTCGGTGATCGACGGCATTCCCGATGTGCTGCCCGCGCTGCTCAAGGCGCACCGGATGCAGGACAAGGCATCGAAGGTCGGCTTCGACTGGCCGCACCGCGAGCAGGTCTGGGAGAAGGTCGAGGAGGAGATCGGTGAACTGCGCAGCGCACTCGAAGGCGGCGAGCCCGATCGCCGCGAGGACGAGTTCGGCGACCTGCTCTTCGCGCTCGTGAATTACGCCCGGTTCATCGACGTGAATCCCGAAGACGCCCTGCGACGCACGATCAACAAGTTCTCGCGACGGTTCCGGCACGTGGAGGCGCGCTTCCGTGCCGAGGCACGCGACATGGCGGGTGCTTCCCTGGAGGAGATGGATCGCTATTGGGATGAGGCGAAGCGCCTGGGACTCTGATGGGTGGTGCCGTCCGTTCGCGCGATGGGGAAGCCGTGCGCGCATGCAGCTCCGGTGGTGGCCGTCTCATGGGCGGGAGCGCCGATCCAGATAGGGCAGCACGTGTGCGACGATGCGTGCGGTCGCACCGGCACGTGAATGCACGAAATCGCCCGCGAGGCTTCCTGCGCGGAGCCGCGGCTCTTCGCCGGAGAACAGTGTGCGAAGCGTGCGGTACAGGTCCCGGCGCGATCGGACGATGAAGCCTCCGCCCGCATCGGACAGTTCCCTCGCTTCGCGGCTGTTGCCGATCTTCGGACCGTAGACGACCGGGATGCCGTACGCAGCGGGTTCGAGTGTGTTGTGCACGTTGCTCTTGAAGCCTCCGCCGACGAAGGCGACGTCGGCATGGGCGTAGAGGGAGAGGAGGATGCCGATCGAATCGACGAGGATGAAGGGCTCGCCGTTCCATGCGTTCATGTAGGAGAATCGGATCGATGCAGCCCTGCCCCGCAGCTTGTACTCGAGCGTCTCGAGGTGTGCTTCGGTGGGTTCGTGCGGCACGATGATCGCGAGCAGGGATGGATCGCGCCGACGCAGCGCGAGCAGCACGGGCAGCAGGACCTCCTCATCCTCCGACCAACTCGAACCGGCGATGAGCACATGACGATTGTCGGTGACCGTCGCGTCGAGCAGACGGCGCGAGCGCGCGGCGCGGGCACGGGAGGCGACACGGTCGTAGCGTGTGTCGCCGATGGCGTCTATCGTGGGACGCGAAAGATAGAACGAGGCGAAGTTCGCGGCATCGTCGGCCGATACGGTGAGGATCGACTCCATCGTGTTGAAGACGGCGCGGTGGAAGCTGCGCAGACCGGGCGTGCGCCTGCGCGAGTCGGCACGCAGCGTGGCATTGGTCAGTACGATGGGAATCCCCCGCGCCGAACACTCCCACAGGTGATTCGGCCACAAATCATAGCGGATCAGCGCGGCCAGGTCGGGCTGGAGCACATCGAGGAAGGCCCGTGCATTGCGGCGTGTGTCAAAGGGGATGTAGGTGACGTGGTCGGCGTGGGGATAGCGGAGCGAGTTTTCGTAGCCGGAGGGCGAGAAGAAGGTGGCGATGACGATCAGATCCGGTCGCTCGGTCTTGAGGGCTTCGATGATGGGTTTGGCCTGTTCGAATTCGCCCATCGACGAGGCGTGTACCCAGAGGCGGGGTCCGGATCCCCTCGACGCGAGAAACGCCTCGAGATTGCGCACAACCGTGCGCCTGCCGCGGAGTCCGCGACGCACCTTCCGATTGACCAGCGCCAGCACGTGGAATCCCACCCAGAGGCAGGGGACGAAGACGAAACTGTAGACGCGCGGCCAGACGTTCATGCGTTCAGGTGAAAGGGAGATCGGCGATGCACACGAAATGGAAACATACGAAACGGCAGGCACTTGTGTATATTCACCCGCATTCCCCACGATGAACCATGCGTTGCATAGAATGAAGACTCCCGCCATCATCAAGGACGAGCTGCAGGATGTGATTCTCGCCTCGGGCATCGTTCCCCCGAGCGTACAGGAGCAGGATCTCGACTTCAAGGATCTGATGCGCGTGCGCATCAGCAACATCCTCCTTGTCTCCAGCCGCTACGACTACTACACGCTCACCGACGACGGCCAGCTGACCGAGGCGATCTTCAGCGAATATCTGGATCTGAATCTCCACTACGCGCCGCACATCACGCGCGTGTACTCGGGCGAGGCCGCACTCGCGGCCATCGACGCCCAGCCCTGTGACCTGGTCATCACCATGCTGCGCCTCGGCGACATGGACCTCAAGTCCTTCTCCATCGCCGCCAAGCAGGCGCATCCCGATCTCCCGGTGGTGCTGCTCGCCTACAAGAGCCGCGAGTTGCAGCTGCAGATGGATGCCGGTGTGCTCGCGCGTTTCGACCGCATTTTCATCTGGTCCGGCGATCGCAAGTTGTTTCTGGCCATCATCAAGATCTTCGAGGATCTCAAGAACGCACCTGTCGACTGCCTGCAGTACGACGTGCGCACGGTCATTCTCGTCGAAGACTCGCCGATGTTCTACTCGACCTATCTGCCGCTGATCTACACCGAGCTCATCAAGCAGGGACAGGCGCTCATCGAGGAGGGGCGCAACTTCGCCGACAAACTTCTGCGCCAGCGTGCACGGCCCAAGATCCTCCATGCAACCACCTACGAGCAGGCCTGGGCGTATTTCGAGACCTATCGTGGCACCCTGCTCGGCATCATCACCGATCTGCACTTCCCTGCGGGTGAGACCGATGCAGCCGTGGCGGGACTGCGCTTCCTGCGGCAAGTGCGGCAACACAACACCGAGCTGCCCATTCTCGTGCAGAGTTCCGACGGTCGGCTCACCGATCTGATCGAGGCCGAGAACGCCGTCTTCGTTGAGAAGTACTCGCGCTCCCTGCTGCAGGAAGTGCGCGAATTCATGAAGAACAACTTCGGATTCGGTGACTTCGTCTTCCGCCTCCCCGATGGTACGGAAGTCGACCGTGCCCGCACGATCCGCGAGTTGCGCCACAAGATGAAAGACATACCCGACGAGTGTCTGCGCTATCACGCCTCGCGCGACCACTTCTCGAACTGGCTCATGGCCCGCACGCGCTTCCGGCTCGCTTCACTGCTCAAGCCCGTGAAGATCGATCAATTCGAAACAACGTCGGAGTTGCGCCGCTATTTGCTCGATGCCATTGCACGGCACATGCGCGAAGACACGCGCGGCATGATCGCCGACTTCCGGTGCAACGAGCCAGATCCCGAAGCCACCTTTCAACGCATCGGAGCGGGATCGCTCGGCGGCAAGGCCCGCGGACTCGCCTTCATCGATTCGATTCTCAAGCGCTACCTGCAGCCCGAGTATTTCCCAGACATTCGTGTGTCGATTCCACGCAGCATTGTGCTCTGCACCGACATCTTCGCAGCGTTCATCGAGCACAACGATCTGGCGTGGACCGGTGTGGAAGACATTTCCGACGAAGAGGTGCTGCAGCATTTTCTGGCGGCAGAGTTCCCCGAGGATGTACAGGAGAACCTTCGCGCCATCGTGCGGCACATGCCCATGCCGCTTGCGGTGCGTTCCTCGAGTCTGCTCGAGGATGCGTTGTATCAACCCTTTGCGGGCATCTATGCGACCCTGATGCTTCCGAACAGTCATGAGGATCTTGAATTCCGCTACATCGAGCTCGAGTGTGCGATCAAGTACGTGTACGCGTCGGCCTATTTCCGCGCAGCGCGCAACTACATCGAGGTGACAGGGCATCTGGCGGAGGACGAGCAGATGGCCGTGATCATCCAGCAGCTGGCCGGCTGCACGCATGAGCAGTACTTTTACCCCCACATCAGCGGGGTGGCGCGTTCGTTCAACTACTATCCCTTCGGCAAGGCGAAATCTGCCGACGGGGTCGTGAACATCGCGCTCGGGCTCGGCAGGCAGATTGTGGAGGGAGGCATGAGTCTGCAGTTCTGTCCGTTGTATCCGAGTGTGTACCCGCAGTTTGCCACGACGAAGGATTATTTCTCGAACAGTCAGCACTCATTCTACGCGCTCGATCTGCGTCCCGACCGCGACCGCGTGCTCGACGAGGAAGAAAATCTTGCGCGTCTCGATCTGGCGCGTGCCGACGAGCATGGCACGATCCGCTATCTGGCGTCGACGTGGAGCGGCGAGAACGACACGCTCTACGAAGGCGTCTTCCGGAAGGGGCCGCGGGTGCTCACCTTCGCACCGTTGCTCAAGTCGGAAGTCATCCCGCTGGCGAAGATCCTCGACCTGCTCATGAAACTCTGCCAGACGGCGATGAACTGCGCGGTGGAAATCGAGTTTGCCGCCACGCTTGGAGAGCATGACGGGCGTCCCGCCGAGTTCAGCTTCCTGCAGGTGCGGCCCATGGTCAAGGAGGAGGGCCATGTCGATCTGTTGCTCGATGAGCGAACCAGCGACGACGTGCTTCTGCACAGCGACCAAGTGCTGGGCAATGGAGTACACCTGCTGCGCGACATCGTCTACGTGATGCCAGACATGTTCGATGCGTCGCAGACGCGCGCAATGGCCGAACAGATCGAGGCGATGAACAAACGGTTGGTGGCGGATGGGACGCCGTACCTGCTCATCGGTCCCGGCCGCTGGGGATCATCGGATCCATGGCTCGGCATCCCGGTGAAATTCACCTCGATTTCCGGTGCGATCGCGATCGTCGAGACGTCGCTTCCGACGATGCTGCCGGATCCCTCGCAAGGCTCGCACTTCTTTCAGAATCTGACATCCTTTCACATTGCCTACTTTACCACGCGTCATTTCCGCGACGAGCACCGCATCGACTGGGACTGGCTCGACGCACAGCCGGAGAGCGAGCGCACGTCGTTCGTGCGGCACGTGGTACTCGACAGACCGATCGAGGTGCGAGTCGACGGCCGCGATGGCGAGGGTGTGATCTACAAGTCGGAGACGCCCCAGGACGAGGTGGACGATCTGTCGCTCGTCAATCTCGAAGGATAGTGTCCTGTGCGACATGACACACGAAAGGCGCCCTGGGAAGGCGCCTTTCGTGCTACAGGGAAGGGAACGCAGAAATTACACAACGCCCTGGGCCATCATGGCATCGGCGACCTTGACGAAGCCGGCGATGTTGGCACCTGCCACGTAGTTGCCGGGCATGCCGTAATTGTCGGCCGCCGCGAGACAGGACTCGTGGATGTTCTTCATGATCTTGTGCAGATGACCGTCGACCTCTTCACGCGACCAGCTCATGCGGATCGAGTTCTGTGTCATTTCGAGGCCCGAGGTGGCGACGCCGCCGGCGTTCGCGGCCTTTGCCGGACCGTAGAGAATCTTCGCATCGAGGAACAGGCGTGCGCCTTCGAGCGTGGTCGGCATGTTCGCACCTTCACACACGCAGGTGACGCCATTGTCGAGCAGGTTCTTCGCATCCTTGTCATTGAGTTCGTTCTGCGTGGCGCAGGGGAGAGCGACATCGCACTTGACTTCCCACGGACGCTTGCCGGCATGGAATTCCGAGCCTGCGAACTTGTCGGCGTAGGGCGCGACAATGTCCTGATTCGATGCACGTAGGTCAAGCATGTAGGCGATCTTCTCGTCGTTGAGTCCGTTCGGATCGAAGATGTAGCCATCGGGTCCCGAAATCGTCACGACCTTCGCGCCCAGCTGTGTGGCCTTCTGCGCTGCGCCCCAGGCCACGTTGCCGAAGCCGGAGAGACACACGGTCTTGCCCGCGAAACTCGTCCCCTTCGTCTTGAGCATTTCGTCGGCGAAATACACGACGCCATAGCCCGTGGCTTCCGGACGAATGAGGCTGCCGCCCCACGAGATGCCCTTGCCGGTGAGCACGCCCTCGAAGACATTCTTCAGACGCTTGTACTGGCCGAACATGAAGCCGATCTCGCGACCGCCCACGCCGATGTCACCGGCAGGCACGTCGGTGTTCGCACCGATGTGGCGGTACAACTCGGTCATGAAGCTCTGGCAGAACCGCATCACTTCCTGATCACTCTTCATCTTGGGATCGAAATCCGATCCGCCCTTGCCGCCGCCCATCGGGAGCGTCGTCAGGCTGTTCTTGAAGATCTGCTCGAAGCCGAGGAACTTCAGGATGCTGAGGTTCACGCTCGGATGGAAACGCAGACCGCCCTTGTACGGGCCGATGGCGCTATTGAACTCGACGCGGTACCCGCGATTGATGCGAACTTCACCGCTGTCGTCAACCCAGGGCACGCGGAACATGATCGTGCGCTCGGGCTCGACAATGCGTTCAAGAATCTTCGCCTTGCGATACTCCGGATGTTTTTCAATGACCGGAAACAACGTTTCCGCGACTTCCTCGACAGCCTGCAGGAATTCGGGCTCATGTGAATTCTTTGCTTTGACTTCGGCCATGAAGTCTGCGAGTGCGGTAGCCATGGGGTCCTTCAGAATAAGGGAGACATGTGTGTGTGGAATTGATAAGGGACAATTCCCTCCGCAACATAAGGAATAAAACATCAAGCCCAAACTCACCACATTCAAACGTGAAAAAATGCGCAATCATCGGAAGCCCCTGCTGCCGATCGCATCGATATGGCCGAACATATTGAGAAAGTCACCGAGGAAGCGCATGTTGCCACATCTATCCCAATCCTCCACACTTCGGAGACCGCCATGCTGGAACTGACCTACCTGAGCCATTCCTGCTTCCTTCTCAATGACGGAACCCATTCCCTTGTTGTCGATCCCTTTCTGACGGGAAATCCCACCGCACAACGCACCGCCGACGAAGTCGATGTCGACTATGTCGTACTCACGCATGCCCACGGTGATCACCTCGGCGACGGCTTCGCGATCGCCGCGCGCTGCAACGCAGTCGTCATCGCAGTCAACGAACTGGCGAATCATGCAGCTGCACAGGGACTCCAGGCCCACAACATGCACATCGGCGGAGCATGGACCTTCCCGTTCGGGCGGCTCAAATTCACGATTGCGCATCATGGCAGCGCGTCGCCCGACGGTCAGTACATGGGCGAGCCCGCCGGCGTCGTCATCACGATGGGCGGTCGCACGGTGTACCATACCGGCGATACGGGACTCTTTCTCGACATGAAGCTCATCGGCGAGATCAACCACATCGACGTGATGATGCTGCCGATCGGCGACAATTTCACGATGGGAATCGACGACGCCGTGCGTGCGGCCTCGTTCGTGCGTCCCCAGCTCGCGATACCCATGCATTACAACACCTTCCCGATCATCGCCGCAGATCCTGACCTGTTCAGATCGGCTGCAGAGCAGGCCGGCATCACCGCACGCGTCATGCAGATCGAGGAGACACTCGTGCTGTAGCGGGATTCCAATACAGAGTCCCGGCACGTGCACGGCATGTCCAGCTGCACCGCAGCCGCAGCGCAGAGCCCGATGCACAGGGCCCGATGCGCACCGCCATCGCCCCGTTTGTTTTTTTCAGGCCTGTCGATCAAGTTCGAAGTTTGTCCACGAATTGTGCTCCTGCATGCCTCGTTGCGCCAGCCTTTCATACCTTCTTCTCACATTCCTTTTCGCCGCCTGTGCGGAGCCTGGCACGGATGTCACCGCCTTCCGTGAGGCGGAAGCCGTACTCGCGCAGCACACCGCGTCGCTCGTCGCAGGCCGCGACCGCATTCGCGATCTGGCACACGCCTACAACCAGACCGTGGTTCCTGCCCAACGCATCACTGTGCACTTCGAGCGGTGCAGCCTCATGGCTCGCGACCGCGAGGCAATCGCCCGGCGCATCGAGTCCGAACCCGACCTGTCGTGCCGCGCACTACTCGAAAACATCATCGATCTCGACGACGCCCTGCTCGAAACCTGCGACGTGATCGACGACGTCACCGCGTCGCTTCCCCCGGCAGTGCGCGTCAGCGACGGCGACAACCACTACGCCCTCTGCCGACGCTGGCTGATGCGCGAACATGGACTTGCGCGGGCCCAGGCAGATTCCATCCTCTCACATTCCTCCCTCACATCGCATCTCGTCGCCGGCAATGATGTGTGGATGGCGTGGGATGGAACGTCGTTCGCAACCTTCGTCGCGCAGGGGGTCGCTCCGCACACCCCTGCGGAAGCCGCGCGCGCCGCGCGCCTTCTCGCCACGCAGGAGGCGGTGCAGCGTGAAGCGGATCGCAGCAGGGCGTGCGTGTCGGTGCTTGACAGCGTCAAGCGCGCAGGCATGCTGGTCGGTTCGGTACAGACCGCCGTCGTTCCATAGTCGAGGACGAACGCCCTTGTTGGGAGGACGGACGCCCTCGTCCGTCATTGACGAATCTTGCGTCCACCGCTTGTCACACGCCGCACGATCCCTCCAAGGCGGACAGTCGCCGATCTTTGCATAGGTGATGCGGGGAGGGTATGTTTCCGAATTATTCACGCATGAACCTGCTCGTGGAAGACGCCCGATCCTCAACCGACACCTTCGTCCCTGAAGACGCGCTCGACGTCTCGATCGTCGTGCCCCTCTACAACGAGCACGAATCGCTGCCCGAGCTTGCGCAGCGCATCAAGGACGTGCTCGCGGGTATGGGCCTGCGCTGGGAAGTCTGGTTCATCGACGACGGCAGTACCGACGGATCCCTTGACGTGCTGCACCGCCTCAACGCCGATGACGGACGCTTCAAGCTCATCAGCTTCCGACGCAACTATGGCAAGAGCGCCGCGCTCGCTGTCGGTTTCGACCGGGCGACGGGACGCTACGTCATCACCATGGATGCCGACCTGCAGGACGATCCCTCCGAAATTCCCCACCTCATCGCGAAACTCGAGGAAGGCTATGACATGGTGTCGGGCTGGAAGAAGAAACGCTACGACCCGATCTCGAAGACACTGCCGTCGAAGTTCTTCAACTACGTGACCGGACGCATGTCGGGCCTGCACATCCACGATTTCAACTGCGGTCTGAAGGGCTATCGGCGCGACGTGGTCAAGAGCGTGCACGTTTACGGTGAAATGCATCGCTACATCCCGGTGCTCGCGAAGATGGCCGGCTTCTCTGTGACCGAACTCGTCGTGCAGCATCATGCGCGCAAATACGGGGTGACGAAGTTCGGCCTCAGCCGCTTCTTCAAGGGTTTTCTCGACCTGCTCACCGTGATGTTCACCTCGCGCTACACGCAGCGGCCCCTGCACGTGTTCGGCACCGCCGGGTCGCTGCTGCTCATCGCCGGCATCCTCATCAACGGCTGGCTCACCATCGAATGGCTGCTCGGACATCCGGTCAGCAACCGCCCGCTTCTGCTGCTCGGCATCCTGCTCATGCTCGTGGGGATCCAGCTCATCTCGACGGGACTTCTCGCCGAGATGATCACCAAATCAGAGCAGCATCGACTCGACTACAGCATCAAGGAAACACGCGCGTGACATCCCTTCCCGTGTATAAAAGCGATTGCCGGCATTTCCGCGGCGACATCCCCTGCACGCCCCACAAGCGCGAGGGTGTGCACTGCGAGACATGCCCCCACTACGCGCACACCGACCGCAATGTGCTTATCATCAAGCTCGGCGCGATCGGCGACGTGATCCGCACGACCCCGCTGCTGCGGCGTCTGCGCACCCTGCATCCCGGCGCACGCATCTGGTGGTTGACGCTCACGCCCGAAATCCTTCCTTCGGATGTCGATGTGAAGCTGCGTTTCGACATGGCCTCGATCATGTCGCTGCTCGCCGTCAAGTTCGATCTGCTGATCAATCTTGACAAGGACCGCGAGGCATGCGCGCTGGCCGACCGCATCGCGGGCAGCGTCAAGAAGGGTTTCATTCTTCGCAACGGCATCTGTGCACCCATCGACGAGCATGCCGAGCACAAGTTCATGACCGGCATCTTCGACGATCTGAACCAGGCCAACACGAAGCACTACGTCGAAGAGATTTTCGAGGTCTGCGGCTGGAAGTGGGAAGGGGAGGAGTATCTGCTCGAGTTCTCGTCGGACCGCGTCTTCGGCCTCGACCACGCACGACCGATCGTCGGTCTCAACACCGGCTGCGGCGGTCGGTGGACAAGCCGGCTCTGGCCCGAAGCGTCGTGGATCGCTCTCGCACGTCAGCTGCAAGGCGCCGGATGCCAGGTGCTCTTCCTCGGCGGCGAACAGGAGCATGAGAAGAACCAGCGACTCGCACAGGAGACTGGTGGACTCTATCTCGGGCATTTCCCCCTGCAGACATTCATTGCACTGATGAACGAATGCGACGTGATCGTGAGCGCCGTGACCATGGCCATGCACATCGCGATCGGACTCCGCAAACCCCTCGTGCTGTTCAACAACATCTTCAATCCCCACGAGTTCGAACTCTACGGCCGCGGCGAGATCCTCGCACCCGCGAAGCCATGCACCTGCTTCTTCAAGCCCACCTGCGTGAATCCCGACTACCGCTGCATGGAACACCTCACCCCCGACTCCGTGCGCGACGCCGTGCTGCGCTGGGTCCCTGCGAAGGCGGTCTGACAACAGCATGCGCATCGTGCTGGTCGGTACGGCCTATCCGCTGCGCGGGGGCATCGCGCACTACACGGGCCTGCTCTTCAAGCATCTTTCCACACGGCATGACGTCACTGTCGTCACCTTCTCGCGCCAGTATCCGAGATTGCTCTTCCCGGGCAAATCGCAGGAGGAGAGCGGCGATGCGGGGATTCCCCTCGAAAGCCACCAGTGGATCGATTCGATCAATCCGCTGACCTGGATCCGCACCGGCCTGCGCATCCGAGGCATGCGGCCCGACCTCATCCTCTACAAGTTCTGGATGCCCTTTTTCGCACCGTCGTACGGTGTGATCGCCGCCCTTGCGCGGTGGGGAAGGCCGGCGACAAAGACGATGTTCATCTGCGACAATGTCATTCCCCATGAGAAGCGTCCCGGTGACAAGCTGCTGACCCAGTTCGCCTTCCGCTTCATCGACGCGTACATCGTGCAGAGCCGCGCGGTCGACCGCGACCTGCGCCTCTGGAAGCGCGATCCCCTCGTCAGCCTCCTGCCGCATCCCGTCTACGAGATCTTCGGCGAGGAGACCGACCGCAGTACAGCCCGCCATGAGCTCGCGCGCCGGCATGCGGCGCTCGAGATCGCCGACGACGAACGCGTGCTGCTCTTCTTCGGATACGTGCGCGATTACAAGGGACTCGACGTCCTGCTCGACGCCATGCCGCTCGTGCTCGCGCGCATGCGCGTCCGTCTGCTCGTCGTCGGCGAATTCTACAACGACGAGGCGCGCTACCGCGAGCAGATCGCGCGGCTCGGTCTCGGCGAGGCCGTGCACGTGCATGCCGACTATGTCGCCAACGAGCACGTCGGTGCCTTCTTTTCGGCGGCCGACGTGTTGACCCTGCCCTACAAGAGTGCCACGCAAAGCGGCATCATCCAGATCGCGTACAACTTCCACCGTGCAGTCATCGCCACCGATGTGGGGGGATTGGGGGAAGTCATCGTTGACGGCGTCACGGGCAGCATGGTACCCCCGTTGCGACCCGACCTCCTTGCGGAAGCCATCTGCGCCTTCTTCGACGGTGCGCGTTTCGACGACATGCGCGCCGCCGTGATCGAGGAGAAGAAGAAGTATACATGGGAGCACATGGTCGAGGGCATCGAAGCCCTCCATGCCCGCGCCCTGCAACCCCCATCATCCACACGCTGATCCATGGCCGGAACGAAGTCCCTCAAGCGCCCGACCACCCGCGCCGCCGCGCCGGGCTCCACTGATTCCTTCGACCTCGACCAGTACGTCGACAAGTACATCTGGCTTGTCATCCCCGTACTCGTCGCGCTGTACTACTGGTTTGGCAGCGGGTCCACCGGCTTTTACCAGGACGACGAGATCGGGCATTATCGCAACATCCGCCAGTTCTGGGGCGACCCGTTCAGCATCATGGGCAACCAGCCCAAGCCCGGCTGGAAGATCCTGCTCGTCGTGCCGGGACTCTTCGGCTTCCCGGGCGTGATGCTCGCGCATGCGCTCATTGCCGCGCTCACCGTCGTCTTCACCTACAAGCTTGCCCGTGCGATGGGCTTCCGCAATGCGTCGATTGCTGCACTGCTGCTCGGCGTACAGCCCCTCTGGTTGCAACTCTCCTTCCGTGCCTACAGCGAGATCACCGCATCCCTCTTCGTGATCCTCATGCTGTGGAGCTGGGCGCGCGACCGGCACATCCTCGCTGCGATCTTCGCCTCCTACGTCTTCACCATCCGCCAGGAGTTCGCACTTGTGGCGATCGGTATCGGCGTCATCTACCTTGCCCGCAGGCAGTGGCTGCCCTTCCTGGCGCTGGCGTGGACCCCGATCGTGCTCACCCTCATCGGGTGGATGGCCACGGGCAACATCATGTGGCTCATTGACGACATGACCCGCGTAGGCACGGGGTTCGACGTACCGCACAAACCCTTCTGGCACTACTTCGGTGTCGCGATCCACATCTTCGGTCCCGTCTCCCTCGCCCTCTTCATGGTCGGGTACTGGACGACCTTCTTCCCGTTCGAGCGCATCCGCGAGACCCTGAAAAAGGAGGGGCTGCTCCTGTTCACCTTCACGGTGATGTGGGCCTGGTCGGTGTTCTCGGCATGGGATTACACATCCCTGTTGGGGATGGAGAACAGGAGTCCCAACCCGGGGCACTGGCGCTACGTGCTGTCGATCGCACCTCTCGTGGCCGTCTACGCGGCAAAGGCGCTCACCGTCGTCACCGAGGGGAAGCGTCGCGCTGCCGTGGCCGGCGTGCTGGGCGCCTTCGTGCTCGTCACGTTGCTGTTTCTCTCACGCGCGAGCGACGGTCTGCTGCTGACCGCCGAGGCCTCGTACACGAACCTGCTCATCGTGCTGCTCGTGGCCGTGCTCTTCTCCGTCGTGATGTGGACGCGTGCGATCGGAATCGGTGCAACGGGAGTCCTGTTGCTCATTGCCGGCCTGGCGCACACCTTCGCGACCGAGAAACCGCGTACACTCGACGTGGAGGCCGAGACTGTCAAGCGTGCGGCGGAATGGTATCTGGCACAGAGTGCGGACCTGCAGGCACGACCGCTGTTCGGTAATCACGTCCTCTTCCGCTATTTCGCCGACATCGACATCAATGACAAGAACCGGGACCGCTCGATGCAGCTCGAGACCCTGGCCGCAGCACCGAAGGGCAGCATCGTCGTGTGGGACAGCCACTACGGCAACAGCCAGTTCGGGGGCAACGTGCCGGTGGATTCACTGCTGAACAATACCGCGTTCACACCGCTCGAACAGATCGTCGCACCCGATCAGCGTTTCGGCATTCTCGTCTTCGAAAAAACCAGATAGCGACTTCCGCTTTTCGCGCGTGGACCTCTTGAGGGACCGCTCGGTGCACGTTGAAATATCTGCACTTGCGGTCCCTCGCCTCATTGATTTTCTCAAGCACAGATGCTAGGTTGAGAGTACTGGTCCCATTCTGTTTCCTCGACGAGTCCTGTCGTCGTCTCGCATTGTCCATCCATCGCAACACACAGGTATTCCATTGAACGCAATCACCCCAGGCGCCATCCGTCGCAGTACTGCGACGCGGGCGTTGCGGCGCGGTGTCATGCGCACGGCGTTGTTCTGCGCCGCATCCGCAGTCATCCTCCTCGCCGGCTGCTCCTCGCCGAAGCCGCTCGTTTCGACTCCGCCCGTCGAGCAGTCCACCCCGGCTACCGCCACCCCCGGTGACCCTTTGCTTCCGAGACCGGCGATCGTGCAGGACACGCTGCCGCCGGTGCCGGATGTGAATCTCGCCGATGCAGAACGGCAGCTCGATCGCGTCCGCCTCCATCTGCTCAATGCGGCGCGCGCGCTACAACGCGAGGATACGCTCGCCGCGGTGAAGGAATGTGATCAGGCTGCGCATCGTCTTGACAAGCTCGGGTACATCCCGGGACTGGAGGATGATTCGACGTATGTGGCAATGACGCAGACGCTGCGGACGCTGTACCGGCAATGTGGTCCCGCGCTCATCGCCTCGGGAGACGACAACGCGCTAGCCGCGCTGACGGCGTTGCAGGACGAATCGATCCGCACCGACAGCATCGACATCCACGCGCTCACGTTCAAGGAGCCGCGTCCGACCACGATTCCACTGCCGCTCAACGAGCACGTCGAGAGGAACATCGTGTACTTTTCGACGAACATGAAGAAGTCCTTTCGCATGTGGCTCGAACGGTCCGGACGCTATTTCCCGGTCATGCGGCCGATCCTCAAGGAGGAGGGCATGCCCGACGAAATCATCTTCCTGACGATGATCGAGAGTGGTGTCAACCCGATTGCGCGCTCCTGGGCGAAATGCGTCGGGCTCTGGCAGTTCCTCAAGAGCACGGGCGAGATGTATGGACTGAGGGGAGACTGGTACAACGACGACCGACGCAATCCCGAGAAGGCCACACGAGCAGCCGCGCGTCACCTGCGGGACCTCTACAATCGATACGACGACTGGCATCTGGCGCTCGCCGCCTACAACGCAGGTGCGGGTCGCATCGACCGCGCGATCGCGCGTGCCTCGCTTGCGGGTATCGAAAAGCCGACCTACTGGGATGTGCGTCCCTTGCTGCCGACCGAGACTCAGAACTATGTTCCTCGCTACATCGCGGCGTCAATCATCGCACTCGATCCGGAAGCCTACGAATTCGCCGATCTCGGATGGCACCAACCCCTGCAGTACGATGTGACGCGTGTGGATGGCGCGTATTCGGTCGAGGATCTGGCTGCGAGCGCCGGACTCTCGGTCGAGGAGTTTCAGATCTACAACACGCACATGCTGCAGGCGACGACGCCGCCGGACGGGAAGGACTTCGAAATTCGCGTGCCCCGTGGACGCAGCGCCTCGTTCAGCGCCGCGCTCGCTTCGTGCCAGAAGTCGCAGGCTGTCCGCATCCAGACCCACAAGGTCAAACGCCGCGAAACGCTGGCACTCGTCGCGAAGAAGTACGGTCTGAGCGTCAAGGAACTGATGGATGTGAACGACATCCCGAAGAAGCGGAAGTTGCGTACCGGCGAAGTGCTGCAGATCCCCAGAGGAACCGTGGCGGCAGATCGCAATGCGCTCGCGGTGGCGGCTGACAATCAGTCGCGCGGGAAGTCGGGCGAACTTGACGCCGCAGATTCACTGCGCCGCACGAAGGGCCGCGATCGCCATGTGATCGAAGCACGTGCGGGTATGACGCTCGGCGGTATCGCACAGCGCTTCGGTGTGACAGTGGCGGATTTGATGACATGGAATTCCATGCGTCCCGATGACGTCCTGCGCAGTGGACAGGACATTGTCATGTGGCTCAAGCCGGGCGATTTCGATCGCGTCCTGCGGACGGGTGATGCCGCAGATGCCACGGACGAGGATCGTGCTGTGGCCGAGGCACTCACACCCGCACCGCTCCCTACACCGGGGCCGAGTCTTGCGGCATTGAGTGCCCCATCGACGGATTCACGTCCCACGACCGGAAACGACCTCCCTCTCGTGAAGGCAAGGGCACGCGCGAGCAAGCCCGAACGTCATCGCGTAAAGAAGGGCGAGACACTGGCCAGCATCGCATCCGCCTTCAATGTGACGATCGACAACCTGAAGCGGTGGAACAATCTCTCCACTTCGAACGTGCGTCGTGGTCGTGTGCTGAAAATCTATCCGACGCAGAACGCAGTCGCGGGAAAGCCCGTGTATGACAGTTCGAGGATCAGGCAGGAGCGTCCCACTCCCGACAAACCGTCGAAGCCCGTGCATTCCCATACGGTGAAAAAGTCGGAGACACTCTGGAGCATCGCCACTGCCTGGGGTGTGAGCGTCGATGAGATCAAGAGTTGGAACAATCTGCCGGATGCCACGTTGCGCACCGGACAGGTGTTGAAAATCCACGCCGCGTCAACGCCGAAGGTTGCCGCCGAGCCGGTATCGTCGACGAAGGTGACTGCCGAGCCGACCACTCCTACGAAGGCAGTGACGGAGAAGGCGGTGACGGAGAAGGCGGCGGTCACGACTCCGGCTGCGGTGAGTTCGACGACCACGACGACTGCGGTTCCCCTTCAGGATGCATCGACTGTGGGTGCCGATGGCACGCACATCGTGCAGAAGGGCGAGAGCCTGTTCGGAATTTCCAGGATGCACGGACTGACGGTTGCAGAGATGCAGGAACTCAACGGGCTGAAGGGGACGGCGATCAATGTGGGCCAGAAGCTGCGTGTACGTCGCGATGCAGCTGCCGCCGTTGATTCCGTCAGGGAAGCCGGTGCGTCCGCACCTGCCTTGAAAGCTGCAGCTTCAAAGAAGGTCGAGTCGGTCAAGGTGGAGGCCGAGAAGAAGGTCGAGCCGGTCAAGGTGGAGGCTGCCAGGCAGGCTCCCGCCGCCGTGCAGATGAAGGACGGCCGGCGAGTGCACGTTGTGCAGGCAGGCGAGACGCTGTATTCGATCGCGAAGCAGTACTCGGTATCGGTCGACGACATCGGCAAGTGGAACAAATTGAATGCGCATATACGGGCGGGACAGGAACTCCTCGTCGATCCTCCGGCGTCGAAGTAGCTTCCCCCGAGTGTGGCGGCACCTGACGTTTTCAGCGGTCGCGTTCGCTTGCATGTAAGCATGTGGTGAGGATCTCCGACGGGGATCCCTTCCACATCATCCTCAGGAGCAGTCATGGCAGCGCGGGGTTGGGAGCAGAACGTGTGATGAATTCCAAACGTGGCGGTGAAGTGACGTTCTCTCGTACGGGGCGGGTGCGATCGAACAGGGTGCTTCGGGCGGCAAGCTTCAGCATTGCGGTCGCTGTTGCGGGAATGGTGACGTTCATCATGCTGCCGATCCTGCAGGAGCATGTCGAGCGGATGGCAACGGAAAACCTGCCGGTACTCGTTCCGGTGCGCGATGGGAAGGGCAGTCTACCTGAGGGCGCCCAGCAAGGTGGCGCCCCGCGTGGTGATGAGCCCCTCATTAACGAACCGCGTGCTGACGAACCGGACGATGACGCGCGAGCGCGGATCGAGATGAAACGGGTCCTGTATGAGGCAGCTCCCGTTGCACTCCCATCGGTTCGGTCCGGTGCGGTGACACAGTCGCCGACGGATTCGGCCGCACCCCTGCGCAGCGCCGGTCCGATTCCCTTCGCGGGGCGCATGGAGGTCGATGTGCTCGTGGCCGGCATCGATGCGAGACTGGGACGCACGCAGACGCGGGCCGATGCGCTGCATCTGCTCACATTCCACCTGCAGAAGGGGACGGTGCATATCACATCGATCCCGCGAGGCACGCATGTCGATCTGGGTTTTGCTGATCCATCCGGCAATATCATCTCGCATGTGCGTTCCACACGCGGGCGCGATGCGCTCCTGCGTACGGTGGCTCGGGTATGCGGGCGTCCATCGGTGGAGTGGTATGTCGAAGTGGGGTTCTCGCAGGCGATCGGCATTCTGGAACTGCTCGGCTATGCGGATCCCATGGTCGAGCTGCAGGCGCTGCGCAAGCGCAAGGGGTATCAGCAGGGAGACCGCAACAGAAGCTGGAATCAGGGCGAGTTCATCCGTCGCGCGATCATGCGGGAATTGCCGATGTTCGAAGGCATGACCGGCGGCATGCTGCTCGATGCAGGGATGCTGCTGGTCGACACGAATGTGCCGCGCGACGTTGCGCTCGGTCTCATCTACACGCTCAATGACGCCCGCGTCACGGAGCGTTCCGATGCTGTGACGCACAGTCTGCACGGCGCACGCGAGGGCGCCTTCGTCGCTCGAGACGCCGACAGCGCGCATGCGGTCGCCGATGGACGCTACGCCACCATGAAACCCACGACCACGACACGCGCCGAATCGGTGCTGCGCAGCCGTCTGCGTGAGGCGAAGGGGAGTGAGTCGCGTCCCCGCGCCGTACGCGGACTCCTCTGGCAGATCGTCCAGCAGCGAGGCTGGCTGCAGATTCCCGACCGGAACCTGCGGTCAACACTGCGCGACTCGCTGTGTGCGGTGCTCGACCGGGCGCTTGCCAAAGAGGGGGATGAGGATGGACGCGCCCGCGTGCGTACGATCCTGCGTACCGATGATCAGCTGTTTCGACGTGCGTCTGCGTCGACAACCGGGGGAAGCTGACGGCCTGGCAGGTGTGGCAGCTGCGCGATCCGATCCATCAGCGGATTGGAACTTCTGGCTCTCATCGGTATTTTCGAGGACGTACTTCCACTCCTCGATGCACTTCCTCACTCAAGCCTGAAGGCGATATGAAGCACTTTGCGTCGTTGCACTTCGCCACGGCCATGCTGGCCGCGTTCACGTTTTTCGTCACAGCACTTCCTGCGCAGGAGATTCCCGTGCGTGCCGGTGTCGTAGTGGTCAAACTTTCCGCTGCGCAGGCAGCCGCGGGCGAGGCGGCTTCCCTGCAGGTGTTGCGCGATGCACTGGCGCCGCTCGATGTCGAGCGGATCGAGCCCTTCGTGCATGCGGCGACGGGTGGGTATCAGGCAGCACCATCCCACACGCGTGGAATGGCACCTGCGACGCTCGCAGAGCTGCAGCGGCTGGAGGCGGAGGTCTCCCGCATCGTGGCGGTGACGTATGGGGGGGACGAGAGTCCGTGGACCGTTGCGGCGCGACTTTCCGGCCGGCCGGAAGTGGACTATGCGGAGCCGTGGTTTCTGATGGTGCCGTTGTCGGTGGAGACGGCCGCGGAACCGGATGATTCGCTCTATGCACAGCAGGCGTTTCTCAAGACGATCAAGGCCGCCGAGGCGTTCGCGATCAATGAAGGGAGTGCTGCGATCGTCATCGGCGTCGGCGACACCGATGTGAAATGGGATCACCCGGATCTGGAGGGAAACATCTGGATCAATCCGGGTGAGGACGGGCAGGACGGCCAGGGACGCAGCAGGCGCACGAACGGGGTGGACGACGACGGGAACGGGTTGATCGACGACTGGCATGGCTGGGATTTCGCGGGGGCGGACAACAACACGCCGGACAACGACACGCGTTCTAGCAGTGGGGGACACGGGACGGCGGTTGCGGGTCTGGTCAGTGCAGTCACGAACAACCGGATCGGCATCGCTTCGATCGGCAACCGGTGCAGGATCCTGCCGTTCAAGGTGGGTCCCGATGCCGGCGGCAATCTGACGTATGCCTATCAGGCACTCGACATGGCCTCGCGCATGGGCGCGAAGGTGTTCAACGCAAGCTGGGGAAGCTTCGGCTACAGCAAGTCCGGTGAGGATGTGATCAATCTCGCCACGAGCCGCGGCATGGTCGTTGTCGGAGGTGCTGGCAATCACGGCGGCACCGAGCCTTTCTATCCGGCCTCGTATGCAGCCGTGCTGAACGCGGGCGTGTGCGATGCGAACGACGTGATCCAGGGAGCGTCGGGGTATGGTCCGCCAGTCGATGTGATGACCCCCGGCCAGGGCGCACTGACGACCAACGTGGGCGGCGGCTATTCAGCGTTCGGCGCGACGAGCGCGGCGGCTCCGATTGCATCGGGACTCGCAGGGCTGGTCGCAGCGCATTTCCCCTCATACACGCCTGCGCAGATCCGCGAGCGCATCCGCGTGACCTGTGACAACATCGACGCGAAGAATCCCACCAAGGCGAAATTCGCCGGCAAGGGCCGCATCAACGCGCTGCGCGCCCTGTCGGATCCCGCCACGCCGTCGCTGCGCGTGCAGTCGGTCGTGCTGGTGGATCCCAACGCCGATGGACGTCTCGATGTCGGTGAGGAGATCGGTGTGGTGGTGACCCTGCGCAACTGGCTGGAAGCCACCGGGGCGCCTGTCACCCTGGTACTCACTCCCGTGACGTTTGCCTCGAGCGTGGATGTGACGCATGGCAGTGTGACGATCGCCGCCATCGCAGCCAACGGGACGGGGGGCAACGCCTCCGAACCCATGCGGTTTACCGTGAAGACCGGTGCGGTGCCTGATGCGACGGTGATGTTCCGCGTGGACATCTCCTCGGGCGCGTACGAGGATTTCGACTTTGTTAGCGCCTCGGTGAATCCCTCATACCAGCCGATGACCAGCGGCCAACTTTCGATCTCGGTGCAGGCCAATGGCATGCTCGGGTTCAAAGACTACCCCACTAACACGCTCGGAACACCGATGGCGCTGGGTGCGGCGGATCTGCAACTGTATCTGGGTTCGTTGATGCTGGCCACCGATCAGGCGCACGTGGTCAGCAATGCCCGCAGCGCTGCGAATTTTCTCGTACGCGACAACGACTACCGCATTGTCGATCCCACTGTGATCCAGGCACCATTCGGTGCGGCACGCGCGGGCGCAACCAGCCGCTTTACCGATGCGAATGCCGACTCTGCGCGCAGGGTGAGGGTCAGTGTTCTACACGAAGTGATCGATTATTCGAACCGCGGCATCATGGATCTGCTCTTTTCGAAGTTCACCATCACGAACACGGGCGCCGCGCCGTTGATCGGACTCCGTGCCGGCATGTTCATGGATTTCGGCGGCTATCCCCAGTACTACATCGGCTCGGTCGGATATGATTCGCTGCACCGCTTCGGATATGTAACCAAGACCGGATTCCCGACCGTCGGCACCTTTGTGATCGACTCGTTACCCGCTGCCGATGCGCGTCGGTCCACCTTCTGGGCCATCAACAACGATCCCGCCGTGCCGGGCAATCCCTTCGGCACGCTCGACGGTTTCACGGCAGCGGAGAAATGGCGTGCGCTGTCGACATATGCAGGCAACCGCACCACACCCGCGGGCAACGTCGCCTATGTGATCACCGCGCCCGTCACGGACATCGAGCCTGGCCAGAGCGCCAGCTTCGTATTCGGTCATACTGCGGGTGCGGTCCTCTCCGTCCTGCAGAGCCGCGTGGATGCCGCGATCTCCCTCTGGCGCAATCCACCCGTCGTCTCGGTGCCGGATCTGGCGTCCGTGCCCGGCACGGCCGCGCTCGCTGCGTATCCCCAGCCGGTCCGCGCGGATGCCGGTGTGCATCTTTCCTACACGATGCCGGCAGCAGGATTCGTTCACATCGATGCCATCTCCGTGCTCGGTGTGCGCACGCGCCTGTTCGAGGGCTTGCGCTCAGCCGGGGGACACACGCTCGAGCTCTCGGCACGGATGCTTCCCCCGGGCATGTACGTCGTGACGCTGTCGAGTGCCGGCGCCGTCGCCACCACCAGACTGTTGCTCACACGATGAGAATGACGCACCCCTCATCCCCCCACATCAATCATCTTCGTTTGCCGACCACGATTCTCATATGACGACACCCTTCCTTCAGCATGCCGACGAGATGATCGCCGGACTGCACCGACTTGCGCGCAATCTCTGGTGGACCTGGACGCCTCCGGCGCAGGACATCTTCTCCCGACTTTCCGAGCAGAAGTGGCGTTCGTCGAATCACAACGCGGTGGCGGTGCTCAATGCGATCTCGCATCAGGAACTGCGTGCTCGGCTCTGTGACCGGGACTTCTTCGAGGATGTCGAGGAAGTGCTCGCGCAGTTCAGCGCCTATGTCGAGAAGCGTGACACCTGGTGGGCTGCCCAGACCAAAGGTCGCACGGGTGATCTCGTCGCGTACTTCAGTGCGGAATTCGGTTTGCACGAATGTCTGCCGGTGTATTCGGGTGGACTCGGCGTCCTGGCCGGCGATCACACGAAGAGCGCGAGCGATCTGGGAGTGCCGTTTGCAGGCATCAGCCTCTTCTACCGCAATGGATACTTCCAGCAGAGCATCGCGCCTGACGGATGGCAGCATGAGAGCTATCCTCTCCTGGACCCGGAACACCTCCCCGTCGAACTCGTGACCGACGCCGAGGGCAAACCCGTGCAGGTCTCGGTGGAGATCGGTCATAGCACAGTGGTGGTGCAGGCATACCGTGTTGCGGTCGGACGCGCGGTGATCTATCTACTGGATACCAACCGTCCCGAAAATGAACTGCATCACCGCGAGATCACCGCGCGCGTCTACGGCGGTGACAGCACGACGCGCATCATGCAGGAAATCGTGCTCGGCATCGGCGGCGTGCGCATGCTGCGTGCGCTGGGGCTCGCCCCAACCGTGTTCCACATGAATGAGGGACACAGTGCTTTCCTCACGCTTGAGCTGCTGCGCGAACGCATCGCCGGTGGGGAAGCCGTGCACGACGCGGAGGCGGGCGTGCGGCGGCAGTGCGTGTTCACGACGCATACCCCCGTCCCTGCCGGACACGACCGCTTCACGGCAGATCTGCTCGAATTCACGCTGCCGAAGTTCCGCGAGCGGCTCGGACTCGACATGGCGACGCTCATGGGCTATGGCCGCGAGCATGCCACCGACGACGCGCAGCCCTTCACCATGACCGTGCTTGCCCTGCGCATGAGCCGCCATGCGAACGCTGTCAGCGCCCTTCACGGCGACGTGAGCCGTGAGATGTGGCAGCACCTCTTCGCATCCCCCAGCGTGGCGGAGGTGCCGATCGGACACGTCACCAATGGCGTGCACATGCTCGGGTGGATGGCGCATCGCACGCGCACCTTCTGGCACAAGCATCTTGGAGACAAGTGGATCTACTACCTGAAGAACAAGGCCATCTGGGCGCAAGTGTCCGATCCCGAACTTGTGCCGGACGAGGAGATCTGGGCATTGCGCTATGGACTGCGGCGCGACTTGATCGAGTATGTGCGTCGCATGTCGAAGCAGCAGTTCGTGCGTGCGGGTGCCGACTACGACAACGTGCAGGACGAGTTGCTGAACCCCGACGTGCTGACCATCGGTTTCGCCCGTCGCTTTGCAACCTACAAACGTGCACCACTCGTGTTCAGCGACTTCCAGCGGATCGCCGAGCTGATCAACAATGCCGACCGCCCCGTGCAGTTTGTCTACGCAGGGAAGGCGCATCCACGCGATGACGAGGGCAAGCGCTTCATCCAGCAGGTGATCGGACATACGAAGAATCCTGCCTTCTTCGGCAAGGTGATGTTCATCGAAAACTATGACATCAATGTGGCGCGGCATCTGATCTCGGGCGTTGACGTGTGGCTGAACACCCCGCGCAGGCCCATGGAAGCAAGCGGAACGAGCGGGATGAAAATCCTGATTCATGGCGGACTCAATCTCAGCATTCTCGACGGCTGGTGGCGCGAGGGATACAATGGTGCGAACGGATTTGCCATCGGGCACGACGGCCAGGCTGCAGATGCCGCACAGCAGGATGCGGACGATGCTGCGTCGCTCTATGACGTTCTCGAGCAGCAGGTGATTCCAGAGTTCTACGACCGCGACGAGGCGGGCATTCCACGCCGCTGGATCGAGCGCATCCGCTCATCGATGGTCACGCTGATCCCGCAGTTCAACACCGACCGCATGGTCTCGGAATACACGAGCAACTACTACCTGGTGTGAGGTTTTTTTCCCCTGCTGGAACGCGAAACCATCCGCCACTGTTATCACACACAACACAGGAATTCGTCATGACACACGCGTTTGAATATTGTGAGTACGTCGGCATCTCGACCGTCAGTATCGAGGATGCGATGAAGAAGGCCGTGGAGGCCGTGAGCGCAACCCGCAAGGTTGCGTGGTTCGAAGTGCTCTCCACCCGTGGCCGCATCGCCTCTCCGGACGGCACGCTCGAGTATCAGGTCACCCTGAAATTCGGCTGCAAGGTGTAGGACGTCTCCACCCGCTTCGCCACGACGATCCCATTCATCGATCTCATTGTACAGGAGTTGTTCCATGGCTGATCTCGGCAACAAGGCCCCCGATTTTTCACTCGTCGACACCACACGCACCGTGAAGTCGCTCGCCGACTTCACAGGAAAGAAGACGGTCCTCGCATTCTTCCCGGCCGCGTTCACAGGCCCATGCACGAATGAAATGTGTGCATTCCGCGATTCGATGGCCGAATTGAACGGTCTCGATGCGCACGTCGTCGGCATCAGTGTCGACGGTCCCTTTGCCAACGCGGAATTCGCCGCGAAAAACAAACTCGACTTTCCCTTGCTTTCAGACTACAAGCTGGAAGTGGTCAATGCATACGGCGTTGTCCTTGAGAACTTCGCCGGCCTTGAAGGGTATACGACGGCCCAGCGCGCAGTGTTCGTCCTCGATGCCGATGGTGTGATCCGCTACAAGTGGGTTGCCGAATCGCCCGGCATCGAACCCGACTACACCGACGTGAAGGCCGCCCTCGGCTCGTTCTGATGTTCGTCCGTCCTGTCCGGTGCGAGATTGCATCGGACAGGACGGTCATCCATTCCCTACCGTACATTCCGGATCCCGCACATGCTCACCGTTGGTTCCCCAGCGCCTGCATTCACATTGCCGAATGCCCAGGGCCATCCCGTCTCCTTGTCCGATCATCTCGGGTCGATTGTCGTCCTGTACTTCTATCCGAAAGACAGCACCCCCGGATGCACAACCGAGGCCTGCGATTTCCGCGACAACTTCGCGCGTCTGACCGCTGCGGGAGCAGTGGTGCTCGGGGTGAGCGCCGACAGTGCCGCATCCCATACGAAGTTTGCCGCCAGGTATGACCTACCCTTCGATCTGCTCACCGATGCGACCTACGATACCATGAAGCACTATGGGGTCTGGAGGGAAAAGAGCCTGTACGGTCGCAGCTTTCTCGGTATCGTTCGCACCACTGTCGTCATCGATCGCGAAGGGCGCGTCGCGCATGTGTTCGACAAGGTGAAGGTCAAGGGACATGTCGACGCAGTGCTCGCAATCGTCACTTCGCTCTCTTGACACGGAATCCCTGATGGTCTACGTCACTCGTACGGAACATTTTTCCGCCGCACATCGGTTGCACAATCCGGCATGGCCGGAGGCGCGCAATGAAGGCGTGTTCGGCAAGTGCAACAATCCCTCGGGACACGGTCACAACTACGTGCTCGAAGTGACTGTCGGCGGCGAAGTCGATCCCGACACGGGCTACGTCATCGATCTGAAGGTGCTCAAGGATGTGATTCGTCGGGAAGTGATTCAGCATGTGGATCACAGGAATCTGAACACCGACGTGCCATTCATGCGCGGTGTGATACCAACGGCCGAGAACATCGCCATCGCCATCTGGAAGCAGCTCGAACCAGCACTGCCGTCGGGCAGGCTCATCAAGGTGCTGCTCCGTGAAACTGTCAACAATGTGGTCGAATACAGAGGTGAGCAATGAATTCCATTGATCATGACGGGACTGATGTCGTCGCAGAGCAGGGCGCAGCCCGCATCGAACGCATGGAGCATCTGGTGTCGTCTCTTCTGCATGAGCTCGGCGAGGATCCCGCACGAGAGGGACTCGTCAAGACGCCGCATCGCGTCGCGAAGGCCTATCGCTTCCTGACCGACGGATACGCACGGGATATCGACGCCGTGCTCAACGGAGCGATCTTCCAGGAGGACTACAACGAGATGGTCATCGTCAAGGATATCGACTTCTACTCCTTGTGCGAACATCATCTGCTGCCGTTCTTCGGCAAATGCCATGTCGCCTACATTCCCAATGGGAGGATTGTCGGGTTGAGCAAGCTTCCGCGTGTGGTCGACGTCTTTGCACGCCGGTTGCAGGTACAGGAGCGCATGACGCAGGAGATTGCCGAGGCCCTGCAGCGCGCGTTGAATCCTCTTGGAGTGGCTGTCGTGTGCGAGGCCAGCCACATGTGCATGATGATGCGCGGCGTCCAGAAGCAGAACTCGGTCACAACAACCAGCGCCATGCTCGGAGAATTCAGCGTCAAACCCGCCACGCGCGAGGAGTTTCTCAAACTCATCACCTCGAAACTGTCATGAGTAAGACGCAGCAGCGTGGGATTGCATGGGTCACGGGAGCATCACGCGGGATCGGTCGCGCCATCGCCCGCGCACTCGCCGCGCAGGGATACGGCGTCGTAGCCTCGTCGCGCGACGTACAGGCCTGTGCGCCACTGGTGGAGGAGGCGCGCGCGCTGGGCTGGACGATGCACGCCGTGGCGTGCGATGTGCGCAGCGAAGCATCGGTGCGTGAGGCGCACGCATGGATCACTGCACACGTCGGTGTGGTGTCGGTGCTTGTCAACAATGCAGGGGTTACGCGCTTCACCTCGTTCGAGACATCCGCGCTCGCGGATTTCGACGAGCTGATCGCCGTGAATCTCCGCGGACCCTTCATCTGCACGAAGGCTGTGCTGCCGGCCATGAAGCAGCAGCGCAGTGGTGCGATCGTGATGATCAATTCAATGGCTGCTCGCGAGGTGTTTCGTGACAGTGCGATGTATAGCGCGACGAAGGCGGGACTCAAGCTCATGACCGACTGTCTGCGTCTGGAGGTGCGATCGTCGGGAATCCGCGTGCTCGGCGTGTATCCTGGTGCGACGCACACCGATATCTGGCCGGAGCGCGTGCGTGAGAAGCGCGGATCGGCGATGATGCCTCCCGATCGCATCGGAGACGCCGTCGCCTCCCTGCTCGTCGTGCCTGAGGATACCATGATCGAAGATGTGTTCATGCAGCCGATCGGCGGTCCCCTGTGAGCATGGCCTCCACCATTGATACACAAGCTGTGGCTGCGATGAATACTGCACCACCTATTCGGGATCGTGCAGTGCGCGAGTCCTACGCCTATTGCAGGCGCATCACGCGTACACACGCGAAGACATTCTTCATCGCCTCGCACTTTCTTCCCGCGCCCAAGCGCGACGGGTGCTATGCCGTGTACGCCTTCTGCAGGTATATGGACGACATCGCCGATCGGATCATGAGCGGTGAGAACGCGCAGCAGGCGCGCATGCAGCAACTCGACCTGTGGGAGCAGGATCTGCGAGCCGCCATCGAAGGGGAACGTCGTGATCATCCCGTGCTGCGTGCATGGTCCGACACCGTGCGCCGCTATCACATCCCCTGGGAGTACGCCAAGACCCTTATCGACGGTGTCCGATCCGATCTCACATTCACTGGCATCGACACCTTCGAGGAGCTCGAGAAGTACTGCTACGCGGTTGCCTCCGTCGTCGGTCTGATGACGACCTGCATCTTCGAGTATGATCGTCCCGAAGCACTCAGTCATGCACGGGATCTCGGCACCGCCATGCAGCTGACCAACATTCTTCGCGATGTTGGCGAGGATTCGCGCAACGGTCGCATCTACATTCCCGCCGAGGATCTTGCAGCGTTTGATCTGACCGAAGACGACATCCACGCGGGAAGGATCGACACGCGTTTTCGCTCCATGATGCGCTACCAGATTCAGCGCGCCCGCTCCTTCTATGCACGGGCTGATCAGGGCATCCCCATGCTGCATCCCGACAGCCGGCTCACGGTCCATCTGATGAGCAGCAATTACCGGCGCATTCTCAACGCGATCGAACACAACGACTACGATGTGTTCACGCGACGCGCGCACCTCTCCTTCGCCGCGAAGGCCGCGATCATTCCCCAGCTCGCGCTGAAAATGGCGACGCGCCGATTGTCATCACTGATCTCGGCGCGTCGTGCGGAGCCTTTTCGCTCGATGAACATGTCTCGAATCTGAACGTACGTCCGTCTGCGGGAGCTTCCCGGACAGTGCCCGGCAACGGGATGATCAGTCGCGACCTTTGCGCTGCCGTCCCCCGCGCATCTCCTCCTTCATGCCTCTTCGAAACCGCTGACCTCGTTCCTCGCGGAGTTCCTTCCACTTCTTCTGTTGCTCGGGCGTGAGCACCTGCATCACCTTCTGATCGCCGTCGAACATGAGCATGCGCTGGTTCACTTGCAGATCCGCGATCTCCCGCGCAAGACGCTCGACATCGGCGCGTACGGGTTTGTCGGAGGCCATGATGGCACGCAGGTCGATGCGCTTCTTTTGAATCGAGCTCCGCAGGTCGATCATTGATTTCTGCGACTCCCTGCGGATGTCGCCCAGCGACTGCACCTGGGTATCGGTCAACTGCATCGTTGCGCGGAGCTCGCGCAGCGGGAGCTCGCGCCGGCCGGCGCCGGGTCCGTCGTCACCGGGTTGCGCGAATCCGCGCGTCGTACTGCAAAGCAACAGTAAAGCCAGGGATGCGAGAAGTGTTTTCATGGTGGGATTCCTTTTCATGATATTGCACGCGTGTCTGCATGTAGGACACCACATTCCGCATGACGTTTAATTCCCGTACCGATCCGCCCCCCTCTCCGCAGCACCCTGCGGAAGCGTCCGCTGGCCGCGGCACCCATGCATTCGGCCGCGTCGCGCTTGTCGTCGGCATCCTCAGCGGACTTCTCATCGCATGGCGTCTCGTCTTCACACCCGTCTCCGCGCGCGTGGTGTGCGATCCCGCCTGGCTGGCACCCGACGGGGCATCGCAGTGCGTACTGCGCGTCGAGGTGGTCAATCGCATCGGTACCGCCATCCCATGGGTGCATCCGCCACTGCGATGCGAAGTGCTCGAGGGAGCCGGACTCGTCACGCTCGCCTACGATGGAGATTCCACGTCCGTGACCCTGACGGCAGGTACGCACGCCGGCACTGTCGAGTTGAAGGTGTGGGCCGAGGCATGGCCGCTTCCGATGGGATGCAGCGTCGTGCTCGAACAACCAATGGCGATGGCGACGCCCGCCATCCCCGCGCATCAGACGGTCGATGCAGACGGCAGCATCCCACGAACCATGTATCCGTTCTCACGATCAGAAGAGGAGCAGTCATGACGACAGCACAGCGACCCCGCATCGCAATGGTGTTCACCGGCGGCACGATTTCGATGCGTCTTGATCCGGAGGCGGGGGGGGCGGTGCCGTCGCTGAGCGGTTCGCAGATTCTCGATCGCATGGAGAGCGTGCGCGGACTGGCCGACCTGGAACTGACCGAGTACGGACAGTACCCAGGTCCGCATGTCACACCGGAGATGATGTTCGAGATCGCCACGATCACTGCGCGCGCGTGTGCGGATCCCGCGATCGACGGAGTGATCATCACGCACGGCACCGACACGCTCGAGGAGACGGCGTATTTTCTCGATCTCGCGCTGGACACGCTCAAACCTGTGATCGTGATCGGATCGATGAATCATACGGACGATCCGGATTGGGACGGTCCCGTGAACGTGCGTGATGCGATTCTGACGATCGCCTCGGGGCAGTTCCAGGGGCTCGGCGTGATGACCTGCCTCGGGGGGGAGATCAACGCGGCGTCGGAAGTGACCAAGACGCATACGCTGCAGCGCGACACGTTCATGAGCTTTGATTTCGGACCACTCGGTCGGATATTCGAGGGCCGTCCGGTGTTTCTGCGGCGCCCGTACATGCATGAACATCTCGGTCTGCATCATCCCGCGGAGCCGGTGCATCTGCTCAAATGCTATGCGGGTATGCCGGAGGATCCCTTCCGCACGTGCAAGGGAAGAGTGCGCGGTCTGGTTGTCGAGGCGATGGGCACGGGCAATGTCCCCCCGCGCGCCTTCGACGGGATTGTGGAGCTGGTGGGGGAGGGGATTCCCGTGGTGCTTGTGTCACGCTGTCCCCGCGGCATGACCGACGATGTGTACGGCTATTACGGTGCCGGACGCACGTTGCACGCGAATGGCGTCGTGTTCGCCAGATACCTCAACGGCCAGAAGGCGCGCATCAAGCTGATGCTCGCACTCGCGGCAGGAAAGCGTGGGGAAACGTTGCGGGAATGTTTCGAGTAGGGAGGCGGGACCAGCAGCAGACTTAGAAGCTGCAGCGGCGGTAGGTTTCCGCGCGGACGTTGTCGACCTGCATCAGGCGCGTCATCAATGCGGCCTTGCCACCAAAGCCGTCGAGCACGGTACAGAATTCGCTGGACTTCGATTCCATCCACATGGTCAGGAGGATGGATCGCGTATTGATGCGCTGCAGAATGTCGGCGATGTCGCTGAGTCCGCGTGCGATGCTCTTCTGCGCCTCGTCCTTTTCCGTGACGAGGAAGTCGATCCCCTCGTAATAGTACCAGTAGAGCGATGAACGGAAGGGTTCGTAGTTCGCGTTCCGAAATTCCGTGACAAGGTTCATGCGACTGAAGGAGTTCTGTGCGCCGACCCATTCGCCCGCGCGGTCGGTCGACTGCGCGCGCTGGCCGATGGTCGCTGCGCGCTGATACCACGGTGTACCCTGTAGAGGTTCCATGCTGTCGAAATCCATCCCTATCACGACGTACATGTAGAAGTCGAGCAGACTGGTCAGGTCGTTGAACTGAAATTGGTCGTGGTAGAACGGCTGTCCCTGTTGATAGCGGAACGACCACTTCGGGTCGAGAAAGCGGCTGATCAGCGACGTCTTTTCGGTGGGACGCCCATCTTCGTACACACGGCGCTGGCTCACGACCACGATCTGTGCGGAGAAGTCGCCCGAAGGAGATCCGGAGAGGAAATTGATGCTGACCGTCACGGGGATGCGGTCACCGTTGAAGTCCACATCCGTCCATCGGAAGTCGTTGATGTATTGTTCCACCTTTTGCTTGAAATCTGATAGGTATTCCTTGAGCGCAGGGGTTAATTGGTCTGTTAATACTTCGACCGATGCCTGGATCTCCTGTGCACGAACGGGCGAGGTCGTGGCGATCAGGATCACTGCGACGATGACAAGGAATGATTTCATGAAGGCAGGCAGATCGGTGTGGGAAAGCTGTGAGGAAAGGAAAATAGGAAATGCACATGCCTGCGGCAAGGCATGGTTCCATCTGCTTCTGTGCGCGCTTCTTTATGCGGCGAATGCTGCATGGGCGACCGAACCAGGCCGCATGCGCCATGGCGCGCGGATGCTTGCGCTCTCGCAAGCGGGCACCGCGCTGCCCGCGGATGCCTGGGCAGCTGCATCGAATCCCGCACTGCTCGCACGGCAGGGATTGACAACAGCGGTGATGTGGAGTCCCGCGCCCTTCGGATTGCGCGAGCTTTCGCATGCTGCGGCTGTGGTCACACATGATGCGTCGGCCTTCTCCTGGTCTGCACTTGTGCAGAGCAGCGGCTTTGCGCTGTATCGGGAAACGGAGGCTGCATTCGCATGTGCGATGACGATGGGTGGACGCATGCATGTGGGCACGACGATAGGATGGAGGGATGTGGCCATTCAGGGGTACGGGAGTGCCGGGGTGCTGCTCGTCGATCTTGGAGCGGCCATGGAGGTTTCCGATGGATGGGTCGTGGCGACAGTGGTGGGCGCGGTGAACCGGCCAACGATCGGGCGTTCGCGCGAACGTCTGCCGATCACGTTTTCCCTCGGTTCCTCGATGCAGGTCACGTCGCACCTGCTGCTTGTCGCCGATGCATGGAAGGATCTGCGGCATGCGGTGCAGTTGCGGTTCGGTGTCGAGTACATTCCGTTGGAGCAGTTGCGGTTGCGGGCAGGGAGCGCGACCGAGCCGGGACGCTTCAGCGCGGGTATCGGGACGATGATCGAGGGGATTGCCGCTGACTATGCGGTGGTCACGCACAGCGATCTCGGATTGACGCACATACTCTCTGTGGCCGTTGCCATTCTCCGCTGAGGAAGCGAGATTGCAGTGCTGTGCCTTTCTGTGCACGGGTTCCCGGTAGACGCACCGGTTCACTTCGCCATTTCCGAGGAGATCACGATGAACACATTGCTGGTACAGGACGAACATCGCGTCCGAACGATCACAGTCAACCGACCCGACAAGCTGAACGCACTCAATGCCGAAACCCTGCGCGAGTTGCAGGGCGCATTCATCGATGCTGCGACAACGCCGTCTGTCGATGTCGTGATTCTCACCGGGGCTGGCGAGAAGGCGTTCGTTGCGGGTGCGGACATTACAGAATTGTCACAGCAGGATGCGCTGTCGGGCCAGGTGTTCGCCCGCTCCGGTCAACGCGTCTTCTCGGCCATCGAACAATGCAGCAAGCCGGTGATCGCCGCAGTGAATGGCTTTGCGTTGGGCGGGGGATGTGAACTTGCGCTGGCCTGCCACATGCGCATTGCAGCGGCCAATGCGAAATTCGGACAGCCAGAGGTCAATCTTGGTGTCATCCCGGGCTATGGTGGTACCCAGCGTCTCGCACGCATCGTCGGGTGGGGACGAGCCGCTGAGCTGATTCTGACCGGCAACATGATCGATGCCGCAGAAGCCCATCGCATCGGTCTTGCGAATGCCGTAGTCGAAAAAGGACAGGCACTGGATGCAGCGCGCGCGCTCGCGACGACGATTGTCTCGCGAGGCCAGGTTGCCGTGCGGCTTGCCCTCGATGCGCTTCGTGCGGTCCCCGAAATGGGCCTCGAAGAAGGTCTTTCGATGGAGGCTGCGCTGTTTGGCCTCGCGTGCGGGTCTCAGGATTTCAAGGAGGGCACAGCTGCATTTCTTGAAAAGCGGTCTGCGGTGTTCACCGGTCGATGACACCTTGGGACGAGTTCGATGAAGATACTCCAGCGCCGGTATTCGCAGAGGCGCCGGAGGATACCCGTGCAGAGCGGGGGGTGCGCGTTCGCTATTGGATCATCGCTGTCCTTGTTGCGATGGCTGTGGGCATCTTCGCAGTCGAACGATTCATCGTGCTCGTCAAACCCAACCTCGATACGCTTGATGTGCAGCGTGACAGTTCATCAGTATTGGACCTCGAACACGCAGTCGTTGATGTGCTCGACAGTTATGGAATCAGCGAGAGCTGGATCAAGCGCAAGATCGTCTCGCTGCCGGTGGACGATCATGTGCGGTCGCTCTGGTTGATCAGCGTCCCGCCTGATGTTCCGCTCGCTTCCATCAATTACGATTTGACGCAGCTCGCCGCCGGCAGGGCGGGGAGGGCGTTCGCGGTCGAGGATGCGAAGACCCGCCAGGTGTTCGTGCATGTGCGTTTTCGCAACATGATTCTCTACTCGCTGGTGTTCACGCCCGATCGCGCAATGCAGCGTGGCAGTGGCGACATCGCCGTACTGATCGACGGCATCGAAGAAGCCTCGAGCCGAGACGTCGAGCAGTACATGGCCAGTCGTGAGCCGGTCGCATGCATCCTCATCCCTGATCGCAAGGTGCAGGATCTCTACGAACAACTCGTCATGGTTGGAAAGGAACTTGTACTGCACATTCACATCTTCCCTGACGGAACGGAAAAGGGTCGCTACATCATCACGGAGTCCACACAACCGGACGATGTCGCATCCCGTACGCGGGGCATCCTCCGCTCCTTTTCAAAGGCGACGAGCTACTACGTGACATCCGATCGCGCCTCGAGCGTGCAAGTAGATGCAATCGACCGGGTCTGCGTGTCGGCAGGACTTTCCAAACTCGAAACTGCGGGATTGACCTACATCGATCGCACGTCTCAGTTTTCAACCATGTCTTCGAGGATGAACGATCTGGCGGTTCTTGCCCAGCGTCAGGGACGTGCGGCGGGAGTCGTCGAACTACGTGACGACATCATGACCTTTCTTTCCGACGATATGATGCGGTTGCGCAAGAAGGGGCTTGAGTTCATCACCGTACGTCGGTTCCTTACCAGAGCGACACCCATGACGAATTCCTGAACCGTGCGCAGCACAGAGCGGCATTTCTTCCTTGGATCGGGACGGGTACACCCATAGCTTGTGTTTCACCCATTTCATTCTCATCACATGCTCTGCTTCATCTTGATGCAACGTCCCTTCGTGAGATACACTTCAGCGCTGGTCATGGTCACTGTCCTGCACGTGATGTTCATTTCCTCGTCGCAGGCTCAGCACTCCTCGCCGGACATGCACTCCTCGCCGGACATGCAGTTGTCCGGCACCGAATCCTCAGGCAGGGCGGCAGATCCGGGTTTCCTTCTTGCCGGCCGCGCATTCCTGAACGAACAGCAGGGTTCAATGCCGGGAGCTTCCGCTCAGGATATGCGTGCAGCCATGACTGGTGGCAGCACAGGTCGCAAGAGCGGGTTCCTTGCCATTGTGTATTCGTCGCTCCTCCCCGGCATGGGTGAACTGTACGCCGACCGCTTCGACCGGGGGAAGTATCCCTTGATCGCGGAGGGAGCTCTCTGGCTGGCGCTCGTGGGTGTAAACGTCTCGGGCACCTGGGTGCAGAATGACGCGCGCAGTTTCGCCGCACAAGCGGCCGGTATCCAGACTGCAGGCAAGGATGACCAGTTCTTCGTCGATATCGGCAACTATGCGAGTCTGACAGAATACAATGCGACAAAGCGTGTTGAACGCGCGGTCGACAGACTCTATTCGGAGAATCCTGCCGATGGATTCGCCTGGGAATGGCGTTCGGCCAGGGACCGGGAGACGTACCGCGAACAGCGCATCCGCGCTGATGAGTTGTTCAATGCCACGGGATTCGTCGTGCTGGGTTTGATCGCAAACCGCATCTGGAGTGCCGTGCAGGCTGCAGTGTTTGTCAAGAGTTCGAATGCGTCACTCGAAGCGACCACGCAGCTTCCAACGCTTCGCACAGAGCTTCTGTCAGCGTTTGGGAAGACGGATGGCATGCGCTTCGTTCTGACCGGCAACTTGTAGCATCCGGGTCCCGAGCGGGCCCTACCATGGTGTGACAGTGCGAATTCGTGAGAATTCGCACTTTTTTTTCGTGGGGGTGAAGAAAATCATTGAAAGTCCCGTATGATGAATGTAAGTTCACATTCTGACCGACGGTCATACTTTGACCAGCCGTTCATACACAGAACTTCATCGTATCCAAATTAGGTATAAACGTGTCTGAAATCCTCTCACGCAAGGAGCGTGAACGTATCTTCCGCCGGGCGGAGATTCTCAATGCCGCGATGGATGTATTCTCCGAGAAGGGCTTCAGCAGAGCGACGCTCGAGGAAATCGCAGAGCGTGCGGAATTCGGCAAGGGCACGCTGTACAATTATTTCGCCAACAAGGATGAATTATTCGAAGCGGTCATTGCGGACGTCTTCGATCATTTTGTTGATATCGCTGATCATTACTGCAGTCCTTCGGATCGTTCCTTCAAGGAAACGCTGTCAGGCATTGCAGACGCGATGCTCCGCTTTCTCCACGCACGTTCGCGGCTGGTCTTCCTGCTCATGCGCGAGATCCACCAGCCTGCACGGCGCTCTTTTGTCAGCGTTCTCTTCCCTGATCTGCTCGCCCTTCTCGAGCAACCGTTCGAACGTGCGCGGCAGCGTGGAGAGATCGTCAATGTCCCCGGTCGCCGGCTGGCCTATCTGTATTTGACGATGCTCTTCGCCTTGTTCCAGACGGACGCGCGCTTTGAGCACTGCGCTCTGCATGACGAAACGCATGGGACAGCTGACAGCGTCACTACCGGTCTGCACACGCATGGTAACGTTGCAGGCGGGCACGGTGACGGCGAAACCATCGATGCATTCGTCGCCTCGAGCATCGCGACCATCGAAGCAACCTTTTTTCACGGGATCATGCTGAATGGGTCCCGCCTCACAGAAACGACTCATAACTGACACTCTCTCAGAACGGATCATCAATGATTCCTCGCGTTCGTTCAACAGTGCTTCACGCATACCTTGCGATGCTTGTCTTTGCCTCCTCCGCCGCCATCGCCGGTTCTCCTCCTGGCGGCGCACCGCCCGTCACGACGGGGAAGAGCCTGACCCTCGCCGATGCCATCGCCATTGCCGTCAAGAACAATCCTCAGTTGCGCATGGCTCGACTCGACATGGAAAAGGCCGACGCCCAGGTCCGGGAGGCGATCGGGACGGCGCTTCCCAGCCTGACAGCGAGTGGAACGTATTCGCTCGCGCTCAAGAAGCAGGTCTTCTTCCTGCCTGACTTCAACGATCCAGCCAGCGGCCGCATCCTGCCGATCGAGATCGGTTCCGACCACTCCGTACAATTCGGGTTCACTGCGTCCCAGATCCTCTTCAATTCGGCCGTTTTCACCGGTGTCGGTACCGCCAGGATCTACCAGACCGCTTCTCGCGACATGTATCGCGAGGCCTACAACAAGACCGTTTCGGGCGTTCGGCAGGCATGGTATGGCGTGCTCTTCGTTCGAAGCGCATACGACATGATGCAGGCCAGCATGAAAAACGCGGAAGACAACTTCCGAAACGTGCAGATTCTCCATCAACAGGGCATCGTCTCCGACTATGATCGCATCCGGGCGGAAGTGCAGGTCGAGAACATCCGACCTATGGTGCTCGAGGCCGAGCGCAATCTCGTGCTGGCGATGAACGGTCTCAAAATGGCGATGGGCGTCAGCCCCGACCAGGAACTCGTGGTCGATGGAATGCTGGAAGTGGAGACAATCGATCCCGTGCTGATCGAACGCGCCGAGCAGCTTGTGCGTGAGAACAACCCCGGACTCCGCGCCCTCGGGCATCAGGTCGAGGTAAGCAAGGCGATCGTCTCCATCAACCGATCAGACTATCTCCCGACCCTGACCGCCTTCGGCAACTATGCCTGGCAGGATCAGAAGAACGAACTCAACCGCTTCGCCATCAACTCGCTTGTCGGCTCCTCGCAGGTCGGGTTGCAGTTGAGCGTCAACCTGTTCAACGGTTTCCAGACCATGAGCAAGGTGCACCAGGCAGAAGTCGACTACCTGAAAATGGTGGAGACGCGCAAGTCCAGCGAAGACGGAATGCAGACCAATGCACAGAACGTGCGTCTGCGCCTCCTTGAGGCTCGCAAGCGGATCGAAACGCAGGGTCGGACGGTCGAGCAGGCTGAAAAGGGCTACCAGATCGCGACGGTGCGTTACTCGGCCGGCACCGGGACGCAGCTTGAAGTCAACGATGCCGATCTCGCGCTGATGCGCGCCCGGCTCAACCGTATTCAAGCTATCTACGATTACAACGTCGCCGCGGCCGAGCTCTTCGCATTGCTCGGAGTCGAGCAGCCCGCGGATGTGGATTAATACGACAGACAGAACACTTTTCACTCGAGATCATAGCATGAAAACCCATCTCTCACATGCGATTCCCGCGCCACTGCGCGCCGTGCTCGCGTTCGCAATGCTTCCCCTCTTGTTGCAGGCCTGCGGGAAGTCCAACGCCGGTGTCGCGGAAAAGGCACCATCCCCCCCCGCACAAACAGTCAATGTGCGTGTGGAATCTATCACACCCACAGTCTTCATCGAGAACATTCAGGTGACAGGTTCGGTTGAGGCGTACGACGACGTCATGGTGCCGGCAGAGGAAGGCGGCCGGGTCAAGGAGTGGCTCGTGCAGAAAGGCAGCGCTGTGCGTGCCGGCCAGATCATCGCCCGCATCGATGATGTGCTCCTGCGCTCCGCATGGGAAGCCGCCAACGCCGCATATCTACTTGCGGAGGTCAACTACAACAAGCAGAAGAAGGTATTCGAGGAGCAGGCCGTGTCGGAATTGCAGCTGAAGACGTTCGAATACCAGCGCGATGCTGCCAGGGCACAGGCTGATCTGGCACGAGCACGCATGGATAAATGTGCAATCAAGAGCCCCATCACCGGTGTGCTCGATTCGCGCATGGTCGACGCGGGTGAGATGATCGGTCCGGGAATGCCGATCGCGCGTGTCGTCAGTACTGGACGCCTGAAGGTCACGGCAGGTGTGCCCGAGCGGTATGCCGGTACGTTCAAGGTCGGTGATCAGGTTACCTTTTCGGTGGACGCCCTGGCCGGCGAGACGTTTGTCGCGCGCGTCAGCGTGGTTGGAGCGGCGGTGACCCGCGACAACCGTTCGATTCCGATCGAGGCGACTGTCACGAGCGCATCACGCTCGCTCAAGCCGGAAATGATCGCGGCATTGACGATCAAGCTGGCTGAACGACCCAATGCGATTGTCATCGATGACGACTACATGCAGCAAAAGGACCGGGATGAATGGGTCGTCTATGTCGCCAAGGGCGATGTCGCCGAGGAACGTGCCATCACCATCGGTGCGACCAACAGCGGCAAGGTGCTCGTTGCGAAGGGACTCGCCGCAGGCGACAGGCTCATTACGCTCGGGCAGCAGAACGTGGCGAACGGTCAGAAGATCGTGATCGCGAATTGATCATCGGAAAGCCACAGGAACAGACACATGCGCATCTGGAATCTCGCGGTCGATAACCGCGTTGCAGTCTACATTCTCATCATGATCATTCTTGTGGTCGGTTGGGAATCCTATCGGGGACTCCCCCGAGAAGCGGCACCTGACATTACGGTACCCTTCATCATCGTCACCATTCCGTACGTGGGCGTGAGTCCCGTCGACATTGAAGGACTCATCGCCCAACCGATCGAACGCGAGTTCAAGACGCTGAAGGACGTCAAGGAAATCGTTTCGTCTTCCAGCGAAGGTGTGGCAGTCATCAGCGTCGAATTCAATACGGGAGTCGACATCGACGAAGCGCTCCGACGCGTGCGCGACAAGGTGAATTCGACCAAGCCAAAGCTGCCGACCGACATTATGGAGCCGATCGTCAGCGAGATCAACCTCAGCGAATTCCCCATCATGTATGTGAATCTCGGTGGAGGAGTGGGTCTGCCGCAGCTGAAAGTGATTGCGAAGCGCCTTCAGGACAAGGTGGAGGCGATTCCCGGTGTCTTGAGCGCGGACATCACTGGAGCGCTCGAGCCCGAAGTGCAGGTGAATGTCGATCTCAACCGCATGAAGGGGCAATCGATCAGTTTCGATGATATTACTTCCGCCATCCGTAATGAGAACATTACGATTCCGGGTGGCTCGATCGACAATGGCCGCACGGAGTTCACCGTCCGCACACCGGGAGAGTATGCGGATCCAACGCGTGTCGAAGACATTGTTGTCAAGATGCGCAACGGACAGCCGATCTATATTCGCGATGTCGCCGACGTCGAGTATTCGTTCGAGGATCGCAAGACGGTCAGTCGACTCAATGACGAACCCGTATTGACACTCGCGGTCAAGAAGCGTGCGGGAGAGAATCTCGTGCGCATCGCTGACGAGGTCAAGGTCCTGATCGCGGAGGCGACACCGGATCTGCCGAAGGGGGTTGGCATGGAGATCACGAACGATCAGAGTCTGAACATCAAGCGTTCGGTCACGGAACTCGAGAACAGCATCATTACAGGCATGGTGCTCGTCATCATCGTGCTCTTCATGTTCTTCGGTGTGAAGAACGCCATGCTCATCAGCACGTCGATTCCACTCTCGATGCTTCTCGGAATGATCGTGCTCGCCATCATGGGCATCACATTGAATTTCGTCGTGCTGTTCGCTCTCGTGCTTGTGCTCGGTATCGTGGTCGACGATGCAATCGTGGTGATCGAGAATATCTACCGGCACCAGCAGGAGTTCGGCAAAGGTTTGATCCAGGCTGCGAAGGATGCCACCCTCGAGGTGGCGATGCCGGTGGCGACATCGACATTCACCACGATCGCCGCCTTCCTGCCACTCCTGTTCTGGCCGGGCATCGTGGGTGAATTCATGAGCTATCTGCCCATCACGGTGATCGTCATGATGATGTCGTCGCTGTTTGTGGCGTTCGTGATCAGTCCCGTCCAGGGATCACGGTTCATCAATTACCAGAAGGAAATCGCTGCCGCGCGCGAGGCGGTCGAGCATCCTTCGATCTGGAAGCGCTACAATCCCTTCACAGTCATTTACCACTGGGTCGATCATACGTTCTTTCCTGTGACACAGAAGCAGTACGTGCGGGCACTTGGCTGGGCACTGCACCACAAGGGGAAGTCGGTCGCCCTCTCGATCGGTCTGCTCGTGTTCGTGTTCGTGCTGTTCGGTGTATTCAATGCGGGTGTGGAATTTTTCCCGACAACCGAACCGAATCAGGTTCAAGTCAACATACTGATGCCATCGGGAACGCCGCTCAACGTGACCGATGCAGCAACACGCATGATTGAGGAACGGGTCAAGACCGTCAAGGGCGCAAAGGACGTCGAATACAGTGTCGCCAGTGTTGGTGTGTCCGGTGACGTTTTCGACTTTGCAGGGTCCGGCACGCCCAACAAGGCACGTGTCTCCGTCGACTTTTTTGACAAGGCGGATCGGTCGCAGAATTCTTTCCTGACGCTCGAACAGATTCGCGAGGCGACATCGAACATCCCTGGTGCGGAAGTAAAGGTCGAGCGCCAGCAGATGGGTCCGCCAGTCGGTGCCCCGGTCAGCGTCGAAGTCGTCGGCGAGGATTTCAACCAGCTGCGCATTCTCTCCGAACGTATGATGGAGCAGGTTCGTGACGTTCCCGGGCTGGTCGACCTCAAAGATGATTACAACGCGGGCAAGCCGGAATTCCAGATCATTGTCGACCGCGAGAAGGCCGCGCTGCTGGAAATGTCGACCGCACAGATTGCATCGGTGGTGCGCACCGCCATCAACGGTACGGAAGCCTCCAAATTCCGCCAGGGTGAGGACGAGTACAAGATCATGGTCAGACTGCGTGAAGATCAGCGCACATCGATCAAGGACATCGAGAATCTCACCATCACCTTCATGAACCGTCGCGGGCAGTTGTTGTCGGTTCCGCTGGTATCGGTCGCGAACGTGGTCCGTAGCAGCGGCATTACGAGCATCAAGCGCAAGGATCAGAAGCGCGTGATCACGATCACCGCCGACGCGCAGGGCCGCCTCGCCAATGAAGTGCTCGAGGATGTTCGCGCGCGCCTGGCAGGCTTTGAAATGCCGCAGGGCTATACATTCTCATTCGCAGGCGAAAAGGAGGAGCAGGACAAGGCTGCGGCATTCCTCGGCAGAGCGTTGATTATGACCCTGCTGCTGGTCTTCCTCATTCTCGTCTCGGAATTCAATTCCGTCAAGGTTCCGGCTGTCATCATGGTGTCGGTACTTCTCTCGCTCATCGGCGTATTGATCGGACTCCTGGTGACGGGCACGCCCTTCGGCGTCATCATGACAGGTGTCGGTGTCATTTCGCTCGCTGGCATCGTCGTGAAGAACGCCATCGTGCTGCTTGATTTCACAAAACACCTGCGTGAATCTGGCATGAGCCTCGATGAAGCGCTGCTCGAAGCCGGTCGCACCCGACTGCGTCCCGTGGTACTGACCGCGATCTCGACCATCCTCGGCGTGTTCCCGCTGGCGACCGGAATTGATTTCGACTGGCAGAATTTCCACTTGGTCATCGGTGCGGAAAGCAGTGACTTCTGGCGTCCTCTCGGAATTGCGATCATCTTCGGTCTCGGTATTTCGACCTTCCTGACACTGGTCGTGGTTCCGACATATTTTTCCTGGTTGGAGGATCGCGGGAATCAACTCAGTGCCTTCTTCCGCCGCATCTTCCGTCGGAAGCCAGACGTCGCCGTCGAGCCCGAAGCCTGAGCTTTGAAGTTCGAGTCCCGATAGGCACAATGCATACAGGAACGGCCACCTTTCGTCAGGAGAGGTGGCCGTTCTGCATTGAAAGCTAGAAGATACCTGCGTCCACTACAGGAGGACGGACGCCCTCGTCCGTCTTGGGAGGACGGACGCCCTCGTCCGTCGTGGGAGGACGGACGCCCTCGTCCGTCGTGGGAGGACGGACGCCCTCGTCCGTCTTGGGAGGACGGACGCCCTCGTCCGTCTTGGGAGGACGGACGCCCTCGTCCGTCTTGGGAGGACGGACGCCCTCGTCCGTCTTGGGTTCGCGTTGTGATCAGCGCAGGATGAGTCCCTTGCGCACGATACGCATGGACGGGGTGGACAGGGTGTAGAGGTAAAGGCCGGAGGGCCAGGAGGCGGTGGACACGAGTCGTGTATGCCGCCCGGCAGCGAGCAGGTCACCGGAGAAGACGGTTGCCACGTGTGCACCGCTGATCGCATGGGCGGTAAGCGTCACGGCTGCGGGTTCGGGAAGCGTGAAGGAGAGCTGCAGCCATTCGCGCGTGGGAGCAGGCCAGACCGGATCAAAGGTGATAGCACCACCGCTCGATGCGCGCTGGAGACGGATCTCGGGAGAGAACGCTTCCGACCCGTCGAGATCGACCATGCGCAAACGGTAGCGGATGGCATCACCCTCACGCGGATCCGGTGACACGGGTGGAGCCGTGTCGGTGAAAGTGTAGGGTGCCGGTCGTGCGCCGTGGCCGCGTGCGGCGACAAACCCAACGCGGCTCCAGTCGGAGGCTGCGTCGGGATGGTCTGGCCGTCGCTCGATCACAAACCCGAACACATTCTCCTCCCGTTCGGTCACCCAGTGCAGGTCCACGCCCGCCTCTCCCCAGTGCGCGGTGAAGGAGGAGAGCGCGACGGGGATGAACCCATTGACATCGAACTGCGCGATGAACGCGTCACCCTGGTATGTGGCACCCAGAAGCGGACCATCGGCAAGACTGTCCTGAACGGCGTTGAGCGTGGGGACATCTCTGCTCTTGGTACGCATCAACATGAGGGCGCGACCGCTTCGATCCGCTGCCAGATCAACGAGTCCGTCTTCGCCCTGCCCCCCGAAGTAGGTCGACCAGCGCAGCACCCCCGCGCTGTCAAACTTGCTCAGGACGGCGTCGAAGGAATAGAGTCCCGTATCAATGCGTACCGGGTAGGCGGCGTTGAGCACCGGGTAATCCCAGCTGTTTGTGCTTCCTCCAAGAAAAACGCCACGTGCACGATCTACCGCAAGCCCATAAGGAGATGTATCATCGCTACTCCCACCAAAATATGTAGCCCAGATGATCTCACCCTGAGGAGTGCACTTCAACAGGTAGGAATCGGATGTCCCACGAAGGGTCCACTGCGCGGCGCGTTTCATCCGCAGATTGGTGCTGCGGGTGCCTCCATTAAACAAGATGTTGCCGTCATCATCGATTGCGGTGCGCCCCCCCCCCGTACTGGAATTACCACCGTAATAGGTTGCCCAGAGTGGCACGCCGCTGCTGTCTACCCGCAGCTGAAAGGCATCTTGCCAGGACAGAAGTCCCGGCTGCCGTGCGTTGAGCACCGGAAAATCTGCACTGTATGTCAGTCCCGTCAGCGCGAACCAGCCGGATCGGTGCACGGCAAGGCCCCCGGGCTGATCGTCCTTCGTCCCTCCGTAATAGCTCGCGAAGATGAGTCGGCCCTCGGACGTCATTTTCAGGTAGAAGATGTCGAACAGCCCGGAGCTTGCGAGATTCGATTGATGGGCGCGGTACACGGGCAGGTTCGTGCTGCGCGTCTCGCCGCAAGCAACGATGTTGCCGGCACCGTCAACGCCGATCGCCCGCGCCAGTTCCCGTCGCGTACCACCAAAGAAGGTCGCCCAGACCCGCCCGCCCGCCGTGTCGAACTTCGCGAGGTATACATCCACAGAATCCCAATAATCTCCATAGACAAAATTGGGAGTCATGTGAAGGCCGTTATGCACCGGAAAATCCGGACTGGTTGCATTCCCGATCACGACGATGCTACCCATTGGATCTACTGCGAGGCTCTGCAAGTCATCACCCTTACTACCCCCAAAGAATGTGGACCAGCGCACACGACCGGTACTGTCGAGCCGTGTCAAGAATGCGCTTGCATCATTCCTGGAGGGCAGCGTGTCCTGCCAGGCACTCCGCACCGGGAAATCTGCGCTGAAGGTGCGGCCCCCAAACACCACTCCATTCGTGGAGTCGCACGCGATTGCAGCCGGGGCGTCCTGCCGGCTCCCCCCGAAGTACGTCGCCCATGGATCGATGACGAGCGTGGCCGCGGGGTCGTAAGGGGCGATGTCGAAGCGCAGCGTCGTGCCGGCCACACAGGAGCGGGAGCTGACGAAGACGTCGTCGTCACTCGCTTCGGCGAGGTAGCACACCGGGCGCCCCACGTTGATATACCCGCCCGCCCAGTGCACGCGCAGGGATCCATCGAGGCGCTCCTCGATGCGCTCTGCCCCCTCGTAGCGGATGCAGATGTCCTCGGGCCGCCCACCCGGGCGCACGATGCACTCCCACTTCATGCCGTCGC
>JAEYUG010000005.1 GCA_023432805.1 Bacteroidota bacterium
AAGTGGTCGTGACGGGTCGGGTCGAGACGGAAGTGGTCGTGACGGGTCGGGTCGAGACGGAAGTGGCCGTGACGGGTCGGGTCGTGATGGGTCGGGACTCGGCGACGGCAACAACGTGGCGCGCATCAACTTCGACATCAACCTCAAGAGCGTGGCCTCGATGATGAACACGCGCGACAAGTACGGACAGCTGCTGGCCCAGCGTGTCAACAACATCTTCTTCGACTTCAACGCGTGGGATCTGCGTCCCGAAAGCTATTTCGAGCTTGACCGGCTCGTGCGCTTCCTCGAAACCAATGCGGCGATCGCGATCGAGATCGGCGCGCACACCGATGATGTCGGCACCGACGACTACAACACCGAGCTCTCGCGCAAGCGTGCGCAGAGCGTTGTCGACTACCTGATCGGCAAGCGGATTGCGACCACGCGTCTGAAGGCGGTCGGATACGGCGAGGGCCGTCCCGAAGTCCCCAACGACAGCGAGGAGAACCGCGCGCTCAATCGTCGCGTGGAATTCCGCATCGCCGAATAACGCCGCGCAGGCATGCGAAGCAGGTCATGCTGCTCCTGCTGAAATCCGCGGAATCCGTTTTGCTGCTCGGGCTGCCGGTGCATCTCGCGCATGGTGTCCTGCTGTACGCTGCGCTGCGACGCTTCACCTCCACGCGCCGCCGCGCGATCATCGCTGCGGCGCTCTTCTTCGGCACGCTGCTGCACCTGCTGCCCTTCCTGCTGCTCGCGGCAGGATTCGCGGACACCTCCCTGCGGCAGCATCTGGGAGACCTCTCGCTCTACATCCCCCTGCTCATCACGGCGCAGAGCCTCGTGCTGCTCGCGCCGATCATCACTGCTGCCGGCGTCGTATACGGCTTCCGACGTGCGTGGCGGCGGAGGATCGTGCGTGCGATTGCCGGGCTTGTGCTCGCGGGTGCGGTGCTGTGCGCGGTTGCGGTTCCTCTCCGCATCCATCACGACATGACCACGATCGAGGTCGAGCGTCGCGATGTGCGCGTGCCGGGGCTCGCGCCCGAGCTCGAGGGATTCCGCATCGGGGTGCTCGCCGACATGCAGATGGACGTGGTGACCGATCCCGCGCGCATCCGGGCCTATGTCGACAGCCTCGCCGCGCAGGATCCCGATCTCGTGCTCTTCCCCGGGGACCTGTTGGCGTGGAGTTACAACATGGGCGAGGCCGCGGCACCCCTCGCGCGGCTGCGGCCGCCGTTCGGGGTGTTCGCCGCGATCGGAGATCACGACTACTGGTCCGGTCTCGACAGCGTGGTGGCGGCGTTGCGCGCGGTTGGGGTGGACGTGCTCGCCGACGAGCGTCGTGTGCTCGAGGTGCGCGGGTGCCGGATCGAGGTGGCGGGACTGACCAACATTTACGACTTCCCTGCCGGGAGGGAGGACGTCGCGCGCGTGTGCGGGGGGGATGCTGCGGGCGCGCTGCGGCTGGTGGTGATGCATGCGATGGCGCCGCATCTGGGGGAAGCCCTGCGCGACGCGGGCGTGCGGCTGGTGGTGTCGGGGCACACGCATGGGGGACAGATCGGCGTGTGGTTCTACGGGATATGGCTGTCGACGGCGTTGCTCGAGGCGTCGCAGGTGGATGGGCTGCGGGATGACGGCGTGCTCGCCTCATACGTATCGCGCGGTCTCGGGATGTCCGTCGTGAAGTTGCGCCACGGCGCCACCCCCTCCGTTGCCCTCCTCACCCTCACCGGAGGACGGACGCCCTCGTCCGTCGTGGGAGACGGACGCCCTCGTCCGTCGTGGGAGGACGGACGCCCTCGTCCGTCCAGGCGACCCATTCACCGTCACGCAATCCCGCATTGACCGGATTATCGCGAATATACCTCACGCACCCCTGAAAGTGCTTCGGATTTCGAATGAGCCGGTCCCAATACCCAGCCTGCCATACAGGCGTCCTCACGCCACACTCCCTTCCGAGTCTTCGCGCCGACACGCTCTTCCACGCTTGCACGATCTTGTCTATTCGGTAATCCGGCATCCGGCTGAACAACACATGCACATGTGTCGGCATGATCACAAAGGCGTGCAGAGCATACTGTACCCCTTCATCATGGCGTAGCGTCTCGGCAACACGTGCCGCGCACTCCGGCCTCGCCAGAATGCGCGATCCCATGCCCTGATCCAGCCATTGATCGATGCGTTCTGAAAATTCACGACGGTATGTCTGCTGCTGCGACAGAGATAGGGGTGGTGGGTTTTTCTTGAGCCAGATCGACCGTTCCTGCTCCCAGGAGCGCACGAGGCTCATGGGCAGAGAGTCAGCAAGACGCCAGGTGACGAAACAGGTCGTTTCGTCCTGCTGCCAGTGGGGGAGATGAGCACCGTGGATGGTCAGTTCTGTGTGGGGATTGAGGAATGACGCGTGCATGGATCGAGCCTCGATTCTGAACATGAGTATGTTGGCGAATGAGGTGGTGGGGAAGTATCACGGAACGAGCGTATTCTGTATGAAATGGGGAAGGGACGGACGAGGGCGTCCGTCCTCCCGTGACGGACGAGGGCGTCCGTCCTCCCGTGACGGACGAGGGCGTCCGTCCTCCCGTGACGGACGAGGGCGTCCGTCCTCCCAAGACGGACGAGGGCGTCCGTCCTCCCAATTCCCTATATTTAGGGATGAACCGATATCTGCTCTCCCTCGCTGCCGCGCTGATGATTGTCGTCCAGGCGCAGGCCCAGTTCTCGCCCGTCACTGTGCAGAGAATCTCCGATTGCTGCTTCCGCGTGACTGTGCAGAATGGCGATCAGCTCGCTGATGCCTTGCGGGAGTTCACGTTCAAGATTCCTACGAAGGGCGTGACGGTGGTGCCTGCCTCACTCAAAACTCCAGCGGCATGGACGGCGTCGATGGTCGGTACGAATGGCGTGCGCTTCACCTCGTCAACGGATTCGATCGCGTTCGGCGATGGACGCACGGGCTTCGAGTTCTGTGTCACTGCTCCCGGCAATGTGATGCAGATGGACTGGATTGTCGCCAATCCGATCACGACGGTGGATGTCGGCGCGCTGCAACTGCGCTGCTCGGATCTCTGCGATACCTCGTCGGTCAGCGTGCAGTCGGGAGGCTGCTGCCCGGTGTTCCGCCTGCGCAACCGCAACATCCAGCAGCTGCCGATCACGCAGGTCCGCTACCGCATCATCACCGCCGGCAGCACGATCGGAACCTATGCCGCCGCCACAGACTGGGGCGTGCAGGCCGCCGCCTCGACTGAAGTGCTGTATACACACATGCAGGGCGGACTCGTCCCCGGCGACAGCAGCGACGGCTTCACCTTCTGCGTGCAACCGATCATCGGGGGTCCCCCAATCACCCGTGTACTCTGGACGACCTACAACGACTCGACCGAACTCTGCTCCGACACGCTCGAGGTCGTCTGCCAGGCCGGTTCGATCTGCGACGCCATCACGCTCAGCGCTCCCGCACCCGGAAGCTGCTGTCCGGATATTCAGATCCGAAACTCCAATTCGGCCCTGGCGCCGGTCACCTCGTTCTCGGCCGAGCTGCTGACACCGGGCGCGATGATCAGTGGTACGCCCACCGCGCCGGGAGGATGGCGTGTGCGTCTCACCGGTCAGACGCTGGCGACCTACGCCGCTCCGGCACCCGGGCTGCAGCCGGGCGAGAGTGTGGCGGGACTCGGCCTCTGCATCGAACCCGCGCCGGGATACACGGGATTCATCCGCATACGGCTCGCGACATATTCGCAGGGCCAGATGATCTGCCAGCGCATCGACTCGGTACGCTGCACGGCCGCACCGCGTACACCCGACAGTGTCGCAGTCTTCAACACCACTCCCGCGAATCCCCCGGCCAACACCTGCTCGTACTCGCTCACCCTCTTCAACCGGCACACGCCCGCGGGCGCGCTCGACGGACTGCGTCTGCGCATCATCTCGCCGGGCGTCACCTTCACCGGCACACCCGGCGGTCTCTGGACCATCACCCAGCCATCGGCGACCGAGATCCTCTACACCGCACCCGCACCGCTCGCATCGGGCGCCTCGCGCTCGGGCCTCACCTTCTCGACGCTCATGCCTGCGCCGATGATGATCGCCATCGTGTGGGAATCGTTGCTCGGAACGACGGTGGTCTCGACCGATACCGTCGTGGTGAACTGCGCGACATCCGGCGGAAGCGACGACGTGTTCCGCATGCGTCTGCTCGGATCCTGCCAGTACAACGCCGGCTTCACCCATCGCCGCGCCGGTGGCGTGCTCGTCAACGGCTTCACTGTGCGGATCGTGAGTCCCGGTGTCACGTTCAACGGCATCCCGTCTCCGCGCAGCGGATGGAGCATCGCCCAGCAGGGCGGGACCTTCGTGCGCTTCACGAGCAGTCCGAATCCCGGCGCTGCGCGCGACATCCCCGTCGATGATTTCCTCATGACCTTCAATCCCCCGGTCAACGGCAGCGCCTTCCTTGTCGCCCTGTGCACGACCGTGGACAACGGCTTCGAGCAGTGCGACACCGTCACCCTGCGCTGCACCGTCGAGACCGTCTGCGACTCCCTCGTGCAGACGTCCGACAGCACCGGATGCGCGATGATGCTGGATCTGGTCAACACGCACACGCCCGCCTCGAACGTCACCGGTCTGCGGATCAACATCACCTCACCCGGTGTGACGCTCGCGCTGGCGCAGCCTCCCGCGGGCTGGGTGATCGCAAGCAGCACGCCGACACTGGTGGTGTTCCGCGACACGACGAGCGGCATCGCACCGGGTGCCGCCGCGCGCGGCTTCCGCATTGCGTTTGCGAATGCGACGGCTTCCCCGACCGTGGCCTACGAGTGGTGCTCCATCCTCAATGGACAAGTGCTGTGCTGCGGGACCTCCTCCCTCACCTGCGATCGCACGATCACGAAATGTGATTCGCTGCTGATCACACCGTGGCAGAACACCTGCGTGTTCGACATGGGATTTGCGAACGTGCACGAGCCTGCGGGCGCGGTGACGCGCTATCGCGTGACGATGCGCACGCCGGGCGCCGTACTGGTCGATGCCCTGCCGCCCGCGGGATGGACGCGCGCGTCGTTCAGCGCGACGGAGGCGGTGTTCGAGAATGCGATCGGCACGCCGCCGTCGATGGTGGCCGACGGATTCCGCGTGTCGGTGCTGCCTGCAGCGGGCACGAGCGGCATGAGTCTGGGCTGGTGCACGGAGGGCTCTGCGGGACCGATCTGCTGCGACTCGACCCTGCTCGAGTGCGAGATCGGACCGGCCGCACCCGACACGCTGCGCGTGATTCCCGACGCGCTGCAGCCCTGCTGCTACGACATGGAAGTGCACAATGTCCATCGTCCCTCGGGCAACATCACCGTGTTTCACATGGAGGTGCTGTCGGACAGTGCGGAGATTTTTTCCGGCTTTCCGGGGGCGCCGACGGGCTGGCTCAAGGAGGTGACGGCGCGTTCGATCACGTGGCGGACCTCGGCGTCGGTGATTGCGCCCTCGCAGTCGCTGCGTGGATTCGGGGCCTGCATCGACGACTTCGGCAGCGGCAGGAACATCGCGATCCGCTGGGAGACGCGTGCGGGCGACCAGCTCGTAACTGCAGACACGCTCGTGGTGAACTGCGCGGGTCCCGTTGCGGTTGACGGTCCCGCGGTGCCGGTGCGTGACATCGCGCTGGGCGCGAATTTTCCGAATCCATTCTCCGCGTCGAGCACGCTTGCATATGAGCTGCCGCGCGAGGGCATGGTGCGGATCGAACTCTACGATGCGCACGGTCGGATGCTTCGCGTGCTCGCCTCCGGGATGCGTAGCGCCGGCACGCACAGCCTCGTGCTCGACGCCCGCGGCCTTGCGGAAGCCACCTACTTCGTTCGCCTTGTCGCTGGAGGCGCCGCACGTACCCGTGCCATCGTCGTCATCCGCTAACGGTCGGTGGACGCCCTCACCGGGAGGACGGACGCCCTCGTCCGTCTCCACCCTCGTCCACCAATGATGGATGTTGCGGTATGGACACAATGGACAGCATGACCCCCGACTCATGGCACAACGACAGCGCCCTCGTGCGCAGCGCCTCGACGCTGATCGCACGCGACTTCGCCGACGACGACGGCACAGAACTGCTTCCCATCGTGGATGTGTTCGATGAACTCCGCGCGCATGTGATCGCGCGGATTGCCGACATGCTGGCCCGCGAACCCGAGCACCTCATGCACGTGCTCTACCGGCTCGACGTTGCGGAAGCCTCCGTACGCGATGTGCTGGCGACGGCGTGGCCGGGCGACGTTCCGGGTCTGCTGGCTGAACTTGTGATCGAGCGTGAACTGCGCAAGGTGGTCACGCGACGGGAGTATGCGCGGCGGTGAGGGGATAGGTCGGTGGACGTCTCCGTCCACCCTGTAACTACTGAGCATCCGTCAACAGTGGACGAGGACGTCCACCGACCGTTCAAGTGGACGAGGACGTCCACCGACCGTTCTTAGGCCGCAATATCGATCAATGACGGACGAGGGCGTCCGTCCTCCCAAGGCGGAGGGATTTCCAGGACTCGTATGCGACGATGAGTCCGAGGATCATGAGCACGATCGAGATGACGAGCAGCAGCCACTGTCCCCGCGGGAAGTACAGCCAGAACACCTGGTAGACAAGGGCGGCCTCGGTGACGACGAGCATGAAGATCGCCGGCAGCAGGGTGTACAGGCGCGGCCGCTTGAAACCCGCCCAGTAGGCGGTGACCACGAACAATGCGAGTGCTGCGATGAGCTGGTTCGATGATCCGAACACCGGCCAGAGTGCCTTGTAGCCGTCGTTGAGGCAGAGCAGCAGTGCGATGACGAGTCCCCCTGCCGCGGCGAGATACCGGTTGCTGAACACGCCGCCATAGCGGATGCCGAGTGTTTCCTGCACGATGTAGCGGCTCAGACGCACGGTCGTGTCGAGGGTGGTGAGGATGAAGGCGTTGATCATCAGGATGCCGAACGACATGCCGACGGCGACGGGGATTCCGACGGCTGCGGCGGCATTGCCGAGGGCGGCACCGAACACGATGTTGGCGCTGCGATGGAGGAGTTCCTGAAATCCTGTCGCTGGGTCTGATCCATTCCACACGAGCAATCCCGCCACCATGGTGATGACGAGGATGCCGAGGACGCTTTCGGTGAGCATGGAACCGAAGGCGACGAAGCGGCCTTCCTTCTCGGTGCGGAGTTGTTTGGCGGTGGTGCCGCTGGCGACGATGGAGTGGAAGCCCGAGACTGCGCCGCAGGCGACGGTGATGAAGAGCATGGGGAAGAGGGGTTCGCCCGAACCGCTGATGAAGGAGCCGAGCCAGGCGGGGGCGTTGATGTCGGGCTGTGCCACGAACATGCCGATGAGACCCAGCGCCATGCCCCCGATGAGGACGTAGACGGAGATGTAGTCCCGCGGCTGCAGCAGCGCCCAGACGGGGAGCGTGGCGGCAATGAACGCGTAGAGCACGATGAGCACGAGCCAGAATTCGTAGGAGGCGTGGATCGGCAACTCGTAGCCGAGGAGGATGGCGCCGAAGAGCAGGAGCAGTGCGATCACGGTTCCGAGGGCGAGATGCAGGCCTCGGCGGTAGACGGCGTATCCGAAGAGGACGGCGATCGCGATGACACTGAAGGTGGGCACGACGATGGTCGGCGCCTCGACGAGGGTGCGTGCAGTGAGATCGGCGAAGACGGCCTGGACGAGGACGAGCAGGAGCCAGGCAAAGATGGCGAAGAGGGTGCGCGCGGTGGGGGAGACGGCGGTTGCGGCGATCTCGGTGATGGAGGTGCCGCGGCTACGCACCGAGGCCATGAGGGATGTGTAGTCGTGGACGGCGCCCATGAATACGGCGCCGAGGAGCAGCCAGAGCAGTGCGGGAAGCCATCCGAACATGGAGAGCGCGAGAATGGGTCCGACAATGGGACCGGCGCCTGCGATGGACGAGAAGTGGTGGCCGAAGAGGACCATCGGGTGGGTCGGGACGTAGTCCTGCCCGTCGTACTCGGTTTTCGAGGGGGTGTCGATGCCGGGGTCGGTGTGGATCACGCGGCGGTCGATGATGCGGCCGTACCAGAAGTACGCGAAGACCAGCCAGGCGATTCCGAACAGCAGCAGCAATGTGGCATTCATGGGCGTGCGATTCGATGTGACCCCGCAATATACAACGGGCGGTGAAAGGTCGGTGGACGTCCTCGTCCACCAGAAAGGTCGGTGGACGTCCTCGTCCACCAGAAAGGTCGGTGGACGTCCTCGTCCACCATGACCCACTGACCATCCGTCAAGAGTGGACGCGGACGTCCACCCTCCCTTCAAAAGCCGTATATTGGAGGTGAATATCTCTCATCAGCGGAGGTCCGGCATGCATCGCATCATGATTGCTGTACTTGCCCTCGTGCTCGCGCTCGGCGCCGGCACATGCCTCCTCGCCCAGCAGGTGCACACCGCGGGCGACGAGGTCTGCCTCACGATCACCATGCGCGACGCGAACGGGAATCTGCGTCGCGACTGGAACACCACCGGTATCGAAAGCAGCGTCCTGCTGCACACACCGGCAGCACACTCAGCCAACACCGACACGAGCGCGCGGTCGTGGAGCGCCGACCCCGACGCGTTCAGCTGGAGCCGCATC
>JAEYUG010000040.1 GCA_023432805.1 Bacteroidota bacterium
TTGTCTCCCGCTGGGGGCCCCCCGGGGTGGCGCCACCTCTTCGCGTATGCACCGACACGCGGACCCCTTCCTTCCATCCCTGCACATGATCATGTCTGAGACCGGATTGCATTATGCATGAACTCTCGATTGCGGCGGCACTGCTCGAGACGATCGACGAGGAGCAGCGCGTGCACGGTTTCGACCGGGTGCTGCGGGTGCGCTTGCGCATTGGCCGGTATTCGAACGTGGTGCCCGAGGCGTTGCGCTTCGGGTTCGAGGCGCTGGCGGCTGGGACGGTGGCCGAGGGGGCGGTGCTGGATTTCGAAGAGGTGCCCGGGTGCGACGATCCCCTCGCGGGAGAGGATCTGGACATCGTCAGCCTCGAGGTGGAGTGACGGAGGCGGGCCGGGCAGGGGACATTGGACATGAGGTGAAAGAGGGGTATCTTGCGTGGTTGCATATAAGTAGCCGGAACGCATGCGTCGCAAGATTTACATAGAAACCTACGGATGTCAGATGAACGTGGCCGACACGGAGATCATCAACGGCATCCTTCACGGAGAAGGCTACGAGATCACCTCGGAGATCGAGCGTGCCGATGCCATCTTCATGAACACGTGCGCAATCCGCGATCACGCCGAGCAGCGCGTGTACGGACGCCTGGGAAACTTCGACCAGCTCAAGAAGCGCAATCCCCATCTCGTGGTCGGCATCGTGGGCTGCATGGCCGAACGACTGCGCACCTCGCTGATTGAAGACCGCAAGCTCGTCGATATCGTCTGCGGTCCGGATGAATACCGCCGCCTGCCTGCGTTGATTGATGCTGCGTTGCATGGGGAGAAGGGCATGCGCGTGCAACTTTCGCGTACGGAAACCTACGACGACATCGAACCCTTGCGCACCGAGGGCCACAGTGCGTGGATTTCCGTGATGCGCGGCTGCGACAAGTTCTGCACGTTCTGCGTCGTTCCGTTCACACGGGGACGTGAACGCAGCCGCACGCTCGAAGGTGTCGTGCATGAAACCGAAACACTCGTCTCGCGGGGTTTCCGCGAGGTGACGCTGCTGGGCCAGAACGTGAATTCGTACAACGACGAGGGGCGGGATTTCGCCGATCTGCTCGCAGCCGTCGCCGTGGTCGATCCCACCCTCCGCGTCCGCTTCACGACGTCGCATCCTCAGGACATGTCCGACAAGCTGATCGACACGATCGCCGGCACGGACAACCTGTGTGCGTTCATTCATCTGCCGTTGCAGTCGGGCAGCGACCGCATTCTCGAGCTGATGAACCGCACGTATTCGCGCGAGCATTACATGGGGCGCATCGCCCGGATCCGTTCGGCGATGCCCGATGCGGCGATCTCGACCGATATCATTGCGGGGTTCCCGACGGAGACCGAAGACGACCATCGCGCCACGCTGGAGGCGATGGAGGCGGTGCGGTACGACAGTGCGTTCACCTTCAAGTATTCGCCGCGTGAGAACACGAAGGCCTGGAAGATGGGCGACGACGTCCCAGACGACGTCAAGGGCCGCCGTCTGCAGGAGATCATCGACCTGCAGCGCCGCCATTCGTACGAGCGCAACCGGGAGATGATCGGGCGCGAGGAGGTGATTCTGATCGAGGGACCGAGCAAGCGCTCCGACCGCGAGTGGATGGGGCGTACCGATACCAACAAATCCGTGATTCTGCCGCGCGACGGATACGAGGCCGGTGATCTGGTGCGCGTGCGTATCACATCGGCCACATCCGCCACCTTGTTCGGCGCACCGATCGAAGAGGGGGCGCTCGTCCTCAATGCCTGAGACGCGCATGGACGACACCACTCACATGGCTGATGGCACGCGTGCGGCGCAGATGACCGAGCCGCCGCATCCGCCCACGGAGCGTACCGCCCGCGACCGCATGCTGTTCCAGCAGCGTTTCGGCATCATCGGGCGTTCGGTGGAAATGCGTGAGCTGGTGGAAACGGTCATGCAGGTCGCGCCTGCAGACATCACCGTGTTGATTACAGGGGAGAGCGGCACCGGCAAGGAAGTGATCGCCAACGCGATCCATGGTGCGAGCACGCGCTCGTCGAAGCGATTCGTCGCGGTCAACTGCGGCGCGATCCCGGAAGGCATTCTCGAAAGCGAGCTCTTCGGCCACGAGAAGGGGAGCTTCACGGGCGCGATCGAGACCCGCAAGGGATACTTCGAACTGGCCGATGGCGGAACGATCTTCCTCGACGAGATCGGCGACACCCCCATTGCCACGCAGGTCAAGCTGCTGCGCGTGCTGGAGAACGGCGAGTTCATGCGCGTTGGTTCGAGCGAGCGCCGCACCACAGACGTGCGCGTGATCGCGGCCACGAACAAGGACCTCGAGCAGGAGGTGCAGACCAGGCGTTTCCGGCAGGATCTCTACTACCGTCTCCGTTCGGTGAACATCCGCATCCCGCCTCTGCGTGCACGCAGGTCCGACATCCCCCTGCTGGTCGAGTCCTTTCTCTCCGACGTGCGGTCGCGCAACATCGGGCGCGATCTGCTGCTGACCGACGAGGGGATGGACGCCCTCATGCGTCACGCATGGCCGGGCAACGTGCGCGAACTGCGCAACGTGATCGAGAGCATTTCCGTGCTGGAGCAGGGGAAGGTGGTGGACGATCATGTTGTCACCCGCTATCTCCCCGCAACCCAGCCCGTGGAAGCCGAGCGCGCCCTGCCGATGCGGCTCGGTGGGCGGACGAGCGAGCAGGCCGAGCGCGAGCTTATTTTTCGGGCCCTCCTGGAGATCCGCACCGAGATGACGGATCTCCGGCAGCTGGTCGAACAATTGTCACTGAGCGCCCAGCGCATGCTTCCCCCCGTGGGAGCGGTGCGCACAGGCGATGCGGGAACGGTGCCTGCGGCGACGACTGTGGTCCTTCCCGCGCAGCCGATTCCGGATCCGACGACTCCCCTTGATGATGATGATCCCATGCGCGCATTGGACGATCTCTCGCTCGAGGAGCTTGAACGGCGTTTCATCGCCCGCGCGCTCGCGCGTTTTGAAGGGAATCGGCGCCTCGCGGCGGAAATGCTGGGTGTGAGCGAGCGGACCTTGTACCGAAAAATCAAGGACTATCGACTCTGATGTTCCTCTTGCGTGCGTTGCGAATTTCCTTGTATTTTTGTCTTCTACTGATGTGCGCACCCTTGGTGAACGGTTGCTACTCGTTCACGGGCGCATCGGTCCCACAACACTGGACGTCCATCGCCATCCCTCTGTTTGAAGACGAAAGCGGATTCGGTCAGCCGGCACTGCGAGAAACAGTGACCAACGACCTGATCACCAAGATGCAGCGTGATAACACGCTCACGCTCGCGGACCGTGGTTCCGCGAGCATCGAATTGATCGGAAAAATCACATCCGTTGAAGCCGATCAACCGCTCGCCGTTGCTCAGGGCACGCAGGCTTCACGCCTGCAGGTCGTGATCAAGGCGACCGTCTCCTTGTTTGACCGAACGCAGCAGCGCCAAGCCTGGTCGAAGTCTTTCACCGCATATGGCAATTATTCTCCCGCTGGTGGCGCTGCCGATCGCGAGCTGGGTCTTGCGCAAGCCGTCGAGAAGCTGACCGACGACATCTTGCTCGAGACTATCTCCGCATGGTAAATTGGAAATCTTTTCGAACACTCTCTGAGGTGTAAACGAGTATCATGGAACAATTCATACTGGGTGCATATCTCTTCTCCCTTACGATCTTGTTCCTGTTCGGATCGCACGGTTTCGTGATGATCTATTTTTATTTCAAGAACAGGAACAAGAAACCCGCGAGAAGACCATCACCGGAGAACGCTCCCGTGGTGACCGTGCAACTCCCGGTGTTCAACGAACTGTATGTCGTTGAGCGTCTGATTGACGCCGTCTGTGCGATGGATTATCCGCGCGACCGCCTCGAGATTCAGGTGCTTGACGATTCGACTGATGAAACGGTCGATGTCACTGCCGCAGCCGTCGCCGCCAAACAGGCGCTCGGGTTCGACATCAAGCAGATCCGCCGCACCAATCGGGTCGGCTTCAAGGCAGGAGCGCTGCGTGAGGGACTCGCGGCCGCGCGTGGCGACTTCATCGCGATTTTTGATGCCGATTTCGTGCCTCGTCCCGACTTTCTCACCGAGACGCTCGCGCACTTCACCGATGATCGCATCGGCATGGTGCAGACGCGCTGGGAACACCTCAACACCGAGTACAGCATGCTCACGCGTGCGCAGGCCATCGCACTCGACGGCCATTTCGTCATCGAGCAGTCTGTGCGCAACAAGGCCGGCTTCTTCATCAACTTCAACGGCACTGCCGGCATCTGGCGTCGCACGTGCATCGAAGATTCGGGCAACTGGCAAGACGATACGCTCACCGAAGATCTCGATCTGAGCTACCGTGCTCAGTTGAAGGGCTGGAACTTCATCTACCTCGGTGATTTTACCTCGCCCGCAGAGCTGCCCAGTGAAATCAATGCGCTCAAGAGTCAGCAATTCCGCTGGACCAAGGGTGCCATCGAGACGGCCAAGAAGATCCTGCCGCGGGTGTGGAAGGCGAAACTTCCGCTGCGGATCAAGCTGCAGAGCACGGTGCATTTGACGAACAACCTCGTCTTCCCGTTCATCCTCCTCACCGGCATTCTCAACGTTCCGCTCATTTTCATCAAGCAGAACGGAACGCACGACACCTTCTTCGCATTCATGTCGGTCTTCGTGCTCGCCTTCGTCAGTTCCTTCCTGTTCTACCTCTATTCGCAGAAGGACGTCCATCAGGACTGGAAGAAGCGTCTGTTTCTCTTCCCGGTCTTCATGGCCGGCAGCATGGGTTTCGCGGTCAACAACTCCCGCGCCGTGCTGGAAGGTCTGTTCAACAAGAAGAGTGCCTTCATTCGCACCCCCAAGTACAAGATCGAGCAGGGTGCCGACAACTGGACGAACAAGAAGTACCGCAGCGCCAAGCCGAAGATCACGTTCTCGATTCTGCTCGAGCTTGCGCTCGCGTTGTATTGCATGGTCGGCGTCGGCGCGTCGATCTGGTTCCTTGAAATCGCGGCACTGCCGTTCCAGCTGTTGTATTGCCTGGGCTTCGGACTTGTTGGTCTGATGTCGATTCGTCACGCGCTTGCCATGCGGCACGCCTGAGATCGGAGAACGCGCGCGACAGTTGCTTCCACTCACGCCATCCCGGACACAGGTCAGCACGAGGTTCCCTGCCCATGTTTGAGCCCAGCCGACTGGCCCCGGACGAACTGCAGCGCAGGTTGCAGCGTCACCTCGACGAGCATCCCGCCTCGCCGCTGTTTACCGTGCTGGCGGAACTGCATTTGCGCGAGGGACGCCTGGCCGAGGCGATGAAGCTTCTCTCGGCAGGTCTCGTCCAGCATCCTCTGCACCCTACTGCGCGTCTGCTGCATGCGCGCGGCTGCGTCATGCAGCGCAAGTATCGCGACGCCCGCGCAACACTCACAGCGCTCGTCCGTGAAATCCCTGCCTGCGTCGCCGCCTCTGATCTGATCGAGGACCTCAAGGACATCGAACTCGAGTATCCTCCCATGCATCTGAGCACCGACCGAGAGGGCTATGCGCCTCCCCCGGTCGATGCACGGACGACTGCTTCGAGCAGGGTGGAGGATGTCATTCCCGTGCCTGCGCATGCGGCGTTTTCCCCTCGGGCGTTCGGAACTGCACAGGGGAAGCCTCCGCAGCCGGATGCGGGTGCAGGGGCCGGCGGCTTCCCGCGTCCCAGCTTCGGAGGTACCATCCCCGATGAGCTTCTCCGTGTCGTGGGTCCGGCTCCCGCAGCAACGCCGGATCGAGGAGAGGGGGAGGACGTGCTCGCATCGGAACATGAAGCGCAGGCAAGGGCGGCGATGGATCTTGAACGACTTGCCACACGCCTCGAGAGTGCGCGCATCCCGATCATGCCCGATGCTGCCGACGCCCACGTGGATGCATCGGCGCCACGCGTCGACCGGGTGGACCTGCATGCGCGTCCCGTCACCGAGACGCTGGCGTCCATCTACCTCACGCAGGGACGCATTACGGAGGCACTGGCTGCGTATCGCGTGCTCGCAGCGCGGCATCCCGAGCGGCATGACGAGTTCGCGCGGCGCATCGCAGAGCTCGAGCGCCGTCTGGGCTGATCGACACTGCGTCGGTCGGCATCGTGCGCCGCATTCCTTCACTCAGAGCAACAAGGAGGTATCATGCTGATCGTCCCACATACCGTGCTTGTCGTGGTCGATGTGCAGGGCCGCCTGGCCGAGGTCGTCCACGAATCGGATCGGGTCATCCGCAACGTTCGCACGCTGGTGCAGGGCGCGCGGTTGCTTGACATCCCCGTAGTCGTGACAGAACAGTACCCGAAGGGACTCGGTCCCACAGTGCCTGCCATTTCGGAGTTGCTCGACGGTGTGCACCTGTTCGAGAAGCACACATTCAGTTGTTGCGGCAATCATGAGTTCAACACGGCGATGATGACCCTGCACCGCCAGGAGGTGCTGCTCTGCGGCATCGAATCGCACGTCTGCGTGTATCAGACGGCGCGCGATCTGATCGACGACGGATACACGGTGCACGTTGTGACAGATGCAGTCTCAAGTCGCACAGCAGCCAACGCGCAGCTGGGCATCAACCGCATGCTCACCATGGGAGCGATCGCCACCGGGACCGAGATGGCCCTGTTCGAGCTGCTCCGCGAATCCGGAACGGACACGTTCAAGGCGATCTCGAAGCTGGTCAAGTAGCTGCGACGCCGCTCCAGTAGCTGCGACACCGACGAGGCGACACTGCGCATTCCCTGTTCACGACCTGCCAGCAGCAGGTACACGAAAAGCCCCGCCAATGGCGGGGCTTTTCGTTGCCATGCGTATCTGTCGACGACGGTTACTTCTTGAACGTCGCGTCGTCGATCTGGGTGTTCTGCTTGACGCTGGTGACGGTTGCCGACATCGTCATCTGACCACCATCGACGGTCATCTTGTGGGGAAGCTTCACACCGTCGACTGCGCGGAAATCCGAATAGCGCATGGAGACGACCGCCGACTGTCCGCCGCGGCTTTCCGTGCGATCCTCGCCAACGAGCATGAACGTGGCGGCGTCGAAGTACATGGTGACCGCGCTGTGCACCTTCTTCATGTCGACCTCATAGACGGCTGCGCCATCGAGCATCTTCTTGGTCTTCAGCGTCGGGGTGTAGCCGAGTTCCTTCCAGCGGATGATGTCGTTGAACTGTGCGTCTTCCAGCTTCCGCGCGAGGTCGTCGCCGCTGTAGGTGTTCACGCCCGGTTGCATCGGCACCGTGCCTGCGGCACTGATGCCGTCGACCCATTCCTCCTGTTCGAGGGTCTGGGCACCGCCGCCCATGTCGACGAGGAAGGTCGACTTGGTGTAGCGCTTGTTCGGAGCCTTGTCGATGGTGAGCATCGAGCCCTCGATCTGCATGGGTCCCGCGCTCATCGATACGTCCTATTCGACGGTGCGGTTGGTGATCTTCCGTACGGCCGCGTCGCCGCCGAGTGCCTCGACGTGCTTGCGGAGAAGGGTCTCGACATCGATGTCGAGCTCCATTGGTCCTGCATTCGTGACGGATTTCATGTCGGTGTCGTAGACGAAGACCGGACCGAACTGCTCGAGGGACGAGCGGATGGCGGTCACGTCGCCGACGGCGGCAACGGCGAGGTTGTCGGTGCTGAAGTACTGGCGCGCCACGCGTGCGATGTCGCCGGCCGTGATGGCCATGACTCGGGCCGCGTAGGTCTTGAAGTAGTCCTTCGGCAGGCCGAAGAGATCGATGTCTTGTACCCGCTGCGCGGTGGTCGAGGGATTCTCGAGGCTGAGCAGGTAACGTCCGACTGCGTACTGCTTGTGCGATTCGAGCTCGGTATCGGGTACGGGTTCGTTCTGCATGCGCTGCATCTCGTTGATCATTTCACGTGCAGCGGAGTCCGTCGCGGCGCGGCGTACATCGCTCGAGGCCATCCACACGCCGGCGTCACGACGCGCATCGGGATTGCTGTAGGCGCCGTAGGTGAAGCTGTGCTTCTCGCGGAGATTCTGGAACAGCCGTCCCGAGAACCCGCCGCCGAGAATCGAGTTGGCCATCGAGAGTGCGGTGTAGTCGGGGTGGTTGCGTGCGATGCCCGTGGTCATGACCGCGAGCGAGGTCTGCGTCTGTGTCGATCCGAGATCAACAAGGTGCACCGAACGGCCGGTGATCGGCTTCGGCTTCGGGAAATTCGCGACCGGCACAGTTCCCTTCTTCCAACTGTCGAAGTACTTCCTGATGAGGGGAAGAATGTCGTTCGGGCTCACGTCGCCCACGATGGCGAGCGAGCTGTTGTTGGGGAGGAAGTAGGTCTTGTGGAAGGCGACGATGTCGTCACGAGTGATGCTCTTGACGCTGGCCTCAGTGGCGAAATGCGAGTAGGGATGATCGTTGAATCCGACCGTGATCTGCAGGCGGCCGCTGATGGCGTCGGGATCCTTCTTCTCGGATGTGAGTCCCGACAGGGTCTGCTTGCGGAGCTTGTCGATTTCGGTGTCGGGGAAGACGGGATTGTACATCGCGTCCGTCATCAGGTCGAGGATCTTCTCGGTGTGCTTCTTGAGTCCCGATCCGAACACGCTGATGGCGTCGTCATCGGAGCCCGCACCGATCGAGACGCCGATGTTGTCGGCTTCGGTGGCGAACTGCAGGGAGCTGCGCTTGGCGGTGCCCTTGGTCAGCAGGTCTGTGACGAAGCCCGACAGGCCGCTCTTCTGTTCGAAGGCTCCGCCGCTCTTGATCTGCAGGCGGAAGGTGACCAGGGGCTGTGCGTTGTTGGTGACGATCAGGACCTTGAGTCCGTTGCTCAGCGTCGTTTCATGATACTCGGGGAATGCGGCCTTGGGCGCGGGACCCGCGGCAGGCTTCTTCGTGCGGTCGATCTGTGCCTGTGCGGAAAGCGTCACAAGAAGCATCAGGGCGAGGAGGCTGGTGGTCAGTCGTGTCATGGGAGTGTTCCTTCTTCGTCGTATTCGATCAGTTCTTCGCATCCATGACCACGTAGGTGACCGTGTTCTTGCGCTGCGGCTGCAGATAGGTGTTCGCCACACGCTTGATGTCGTCGCGCGTCACGGCCATGTACTTCTTGATCTCCTCGTTGACGAGCCTGGTGTTGCCGTGAAAGAGGGAGTACTGCGCGAGATTGCGCAGCTTGCTGTCGAGTGACATGAAGCTGCGGGTGAACTGGGCTTCCTTCTGATTGCGCACCTTCTGGAACTCCTCTTCGGTGATGCCCTCGCGTTTCACACGCTGCACTTCCTCATCGACGGCCTTCTGCATGCGCTCGATCTCCACGCCCTGGTTGGCGATACAGAAGAACGCGAACATGCCAGCCTTGTCGAAGTTCATCGGGAAGCTACCCGCCTGCACGGCGAGCTGGTCCTTGTCGACCAGGCGCTGATAGAGACGTGAACTGCGACCGCTCGAGAGCACATCGCCGAGAAATTCGAGCGCGTAGGAATCGGGATGACGGTTGTCGACCGTCACATATGATTCGATCAGGCCCGGCAATGGCGTCACCTTCTCTTCGACAACCATGGTGCGGGGCTCGGTCTGCGGCGCGATCGACACGCTCACACGTGCCGGCTCGGGTCCTGCGGGAATCGAGCCGAAATAATCTTCGATCCACTTCTTCGTCTGCGCCACGTTCAGATCACCACCGACCACGAGGCAGGCATTGTTCGGCAGGTAATACTTGGCGTGGAAGTCCAGAAACTCCTGCTTCTTCGCGAGGTTGATGTCTTCAGGAACGCCGATCGGGGTCCATTCGTACACGGTGCCCTTGAAGGTGTTCTTCATCAGATTGTCGAAGAGGGTGCCGTACGGACGCCCTTCATACCGCTGCTTGAGTTCCTCCTTGACGACGCCTCGCTGGGTGTCGATGCCGGTGGAATCGATCACGAGGTTCATCATGCGCTCGGACTCGATCCACAATGCAAGCTCGAGCTGGTTGATCGGCACCTTGAAGAAATAGTCGGTCTGGTCGAACGAGGTGGATGCATTGAGCACGCCACCCGCAGCGGTAATCAGCTTGTCGATCTGACCGCGCTTGATGTTCTTCGTGCCTTCGAACATCAGATGCTCGAAGAAGTGCGCGAAGCCCGTGCGGCCGGTCACTTCGTCCTTCGAGCCGACTTTGTAGAGCAGGTAGGTCATTGCCGTGGGCGCGGTGCGGTCCACATGCAGAATGACGGTCAGGCCGTTCTTCAGCTTGTATTCCTCATAGCTGATCGGCTTGAAATCCTGTGCCGTCGCGCGCATCGCGACAAGGGCGAACAGGACGATGAAGAGGGTGCCGTGTTTCATGCGTACGTCCTCAAATGGATGATGTTCACTGTATGGTGCGTTCTGACAAGACGGGAAGGTCCGCGAGCATGCGGATGTCGTGCACGATGTAGTCGGCATCACCCAGGTATTCGCGGCCGAGAGTTGTCTCCACGGCCACGCAGGGCATGCCGGCGTTGCGGGCGGATTCGATGCCGAGTGGTGCATTCTCCACGACGAGGCATTCGGCGGGGTCGATGCCCAGATGCCGTGCAGCTGCGAGATAGGGGTCCGGTGCCGGCTTGGCACGCGTGACCTCGTCACCGGTGATGATGAAATCGAAGAGGGATTTCCGCGTTGCGGGGATGGAGGTCTCCATGTTCTTGAGTGCGGATGCAGTCACCAGCGCAGTGCGGAAGCCCCGTTCGCGCAAGAGTGCGACGGTCTCGAATGCCCCGGGGAAGTGGCTGACGCGCACGATGCTGCGGTAATACTCCCGCTTCCGCTCGATGAAGGCGTGATGCTCTGCGACGGGGAGGTCCACCCCGGCTTCCTCACACAGGAGTGGCATGATCTCGCGCGAGGCACGCCCTTCATGCAGCAGCACGGTGTGTTCCGATACGGAACCGCCGAGGGACTCGAACATGTGCTGCCAGGCAAGGTAATGATAGTGGAGGGTGTCGGCGATGACGCCGTCGAGGTCGAAGAGTACTGCGCGGATCATGCGGGCGGTTGTTCCGGGGTCGGGGGTCGAAAAGTGGACAATCCGAAATATAACACGAGGGCGCGTCAGGTTGTGCGTGACGGTCAGCGAAACAGGACAGGCAATATCCATCCATACGCATCCACGAGGAAAAGTTGCAGGCCGACGAGGAAAATCCCGGCCGCCCCGCCTGCGAAGACCTGTGCGGGGGTATGTGCATGCAGGGAGATCCGTGCCCAGCCGAGCGCGACGGCCAGCATCGCGAGCGCGACGAGCAACTCCCATGACACGGGCAGGAGGAAGAGAAGCGGACCGGTGAAGCCCATCATGTGTGCGCTGATTTTCCAGCGGAGATTTATCGCGACGAGAATCAGGGTGTTGACCGAGAAGCACCAAAGCAGAAGCCGGAATGCGAGCGGTGCCTCGAGCACGACCAGCGTAATGAATCCGGCCGTGGAAACCGCGACACTGATCAGGTAGGGACGCGTGCGTTCGAGACGTTCGGGGACGTCCCACGCAGTGACGCGCCGGCGTGCGCGAAGTGCGAGCACGTATCCGATCTGGAGTCCCCCGGTGCAGAGCACGGCCACGAGCCAGAGCGCACAATCGCGCGCGATGCTGCCGCTCGCGCTGCGCAACGCGAGCACCGTGAGTACGGTTGCCGAGACGGTCGGCGGTACGAGCATGATCGACAGTGCCCGCGCAATGCGGTGTGACGTGGAGGGTCGGGTCAGGAAGGTCTGCTCCCCTACCTACTTCGGAAGGGCGCCGTCAAGCTGCTGCAGACGGACGAGAATGTCGATGGCCAGCTTCCGCGTCGACGCGAGATTCTGCGCGGTGAGGATGCGGTCGTCGGCGACGACGCTGGGCTGATGGGGATGATCCTTGAAGTAGATCGCACCACTGCGGCGCAGACTGGTTTCGAGGCGCTGGCGAAGCACGAGCGAGAGGCCGTTTTCCTCCTCTTCGGACTCCGAGGGACAGGTCACCCGCATTCGCGTCAGCACCATGGTCGAATCGTCGCGCTGTGCGAGCAGCAGCGCAGCGGCGCCGTACCCCGCGCAGCCCACGACGCTCTTCGGGTTGGCGAGCGTTGCGCGTACTGCCAGCGGGACGGCCGCGGCGTCGGTGTACTCGGAGATGGCCGCAGGACCCCCGGCGAATACGACTGCCCGGAAGGCTGGCATGTCGAGCGACGAGAGACGTTCGGTCTTCGCGAGCGCCTCATGCTGTTTGGCGGCAAGAAACGCCCGTGTCGCTGCATGCGCGGTGTCACCGGGCTGATGCGCAATCGGGACGATCCCGCCGTCGGCACTGGCGTAGCGAACCTTGCAGCCAGCCTTCGAGAAGACGTCCCAGAGCTCGGCGACATGATTCAGGTTCATGTCGGTCGCGGGCGGAGTGGCGCGGGGAGCGGGCAGACCCGGCAGCACGATGAGTATGACGGGCTGCCCGACCTTCTTCGGGTTGCGGATGATCGTACTGGGCTGTGCGTGCGCGGCGGTGGCGCACATGGCCGCCGCCAGCGCACACAACAGGGCGATGCGTGAGAGGCCGGTCATGTGTCTCGTATCCTGTCTGTGTTGGAGAATGGGTGGATCAGTCTGTGAGCGCAAGCACGTAGTCGGCCAGTTGCTCGAGCTGCGTCTGTTCGAGATAGTTGTATTTCGGCATCATTCCGGGGAAGTCGTTCATGCGCGCAGCAAGGCGCGGATCCTTCTCGGCGTATGCGGCCGGATCCTTCAGATACTCGATCACCTGATCCCTTGTGAAATGCGTGGCGACGTTGCGAAGTTCCGGCCCGGAAGCGCGCCCCTCGCCGTTGGGACCGTGGCAGAGCACGCAATTCTTCTCCTGGAAGAGCGCGCGGCCGGGAAGGGCGTCTGCGGCGGAATTGCCCCCGCCTCCGCAGGATGCAAGTCCACCTGCAGCTGCGAGCAGCACCGCGCTCAGCACTGCGGAAGCCGCGCGCAGCCGCATCGCCTGGACGCGGCGTATGCGCGGGTGCATGGTCGTGCGGCGCATGTCTAACCGATCACCGCGATGCAGGCGATCTCGACGAGTCCGTCCTTCGGCAGGCGGGCAACTTCGACGGTTGCGCGGCTGGGGGGATTCTCGGTGAAGTACGTGGCATACTCGGCGTTCATTGCGGCGAAGTCATTCATGTCCTTCAGATAGACCGTGCAGCTGACCACATCGGCGAGTGTGCATCCCGCCTGCTTGAGCACGGCGGTAAGGTTGTCGAGCGAGCGACGGGTCTGAGCGGCGACGCCGCCTTCGACGAGATTGCCGCTTGCGGGATCCAGGCCGAGCTGTCCCGATGCAAAGACCATGGTGCCGGCCTTGATGGCTTGGTTGTAGGGACCGAGCGCGGCGGGAGCGTCGGGGGTGGCGATGACGGTGCGATGCTGGCTCATGTGCGTCTCCGGAATGTGTGATGATGCAGGTACGAAATCGAACGTCCACAAAGATACGGATTCGCCCGATGCAGGTCATGTCCCGCCATTGTATGTTGCGCGATACCGTGGCGACACTTCCCTCGTGTGCCGCAAACAGACTAGGCAGATTCGCCTGACCCGCCGCTTCGAACTCGGAGGCTTCCCATGACGGATACCGTCTTTGCACGCATCATCGACAGATCCATTCCCGCCGACATTGTCTACGAGGACGACCGGGTGGTCGCCTTCCGCGACATCCATCCCCGTGCCCCCGTGCACATTCTTGTCGTTCCGCGCGAACCGATCGCCACACTCAACGACGCCGACGTATCGCACGAGGCGCTGCTCGGGCACATGATGCTCACGGCTGCGCGCGTGGCGCGGGAGGCGGGACTCGAGAAGGGCTACCGGCTCGTGATGAACTGTCGCGAGCATGGGGGACAGACGGTCTGGCATCTGCACCTCCATGTGCTCGGGGGACGGCCGATGAAGTGGCCTCCGGGGTGAGGAAGGATACCGTGCTGCGTCCTACATGATGCGGGTGCAACGCGTGGCGAGGGGGGGAAGCTTCTCAGGCGCGCAGATCCTCGTTGTCGAGAACCGTGTTGTCTGCGATCACGAGACGCTTCCCCTCGGTGGCGGCGATGCGCACCGATCCGCGCACGACGATGTTGCGGCCGAAGACGACATCCCCCATGACCTCGAGACGTTCGCAGGCGATCAGTGAGGGCGCCCCGAAGGGTAGGCGCGCATGCAGGTCGTCGATCATGCGGAAGTACCGGGGGTCGAGTGTGATGGCGGGAGGCTGGCTGCGCGAGGGATCGAGGCGGACGCGGCCGTCGGGGTCGAGGATGCAGGCATCGGACCAGAGTGCGAGCAGGTCGTCGCTGGTTTTCACGGGCGCGAAGCGGACGCGGGGAACGCGCAGTGCGGCGGCACCGTCGAAGAGCGCGATGGCCGCGCCCATGGCGGTCTCGAGCTGGTAGACGGCGGGCGATGCCGGGTCGCGGGGATCGAGGGTCTTCACGTTGCGGATCAGCGGCAGGGGCAGGACGCCTCCGTGCCGGGCAAGCTGCGTGTCGAGCGCCGCGAGTTCGATCCAAATGCTGTTCGTGTTGAAGGAGCGGTGCCGCTCGATGTTCTGGAAGTCGTCGGCCTCGTCGGGGGGACATTGTGCGCTCTCGCGCAGCAACAGGTTCGTCCCGTCGCTCGAACGCGCCAGGTGCCCGCCTTTTCTGTCGGCGATTGTACGGTCGGCGACTTCCATGAGGAAGGGGATGCCCCGGCGCACGATGTGGCCGAGGATGGCGGGGTCGAGCACGGCGCCGAGATTGTCGGCGTTCGAAACGAAGATGTGGTGGAAGCCTCCGCGACGCAGCTCCGCGAGGAGGCCGCTCGTGACGAGGGCCGTGTACATGTCGCCATGACCTGGGGGACACCACTCAAGCGCGGGCTGCGCCGGCCAGACTGCCGGCTCGAGGGTTTCGCACAGCACTTTCGGTACCATGTGCTGCATGAAATCCGCGGGCAAGGTGTGTGAGCGTGCGCCGCCGTAACGCGCGAGCGCGGCGAGGGAGTCGCTGCGCGTCGAGAAGCTGTTCATGAGCACGAGGGGAACGCGTACACCTGTGCGCGCGCTGAGTCGCTCGAGCTGCAGCGCGGTGATGTCGAGAAAACTGCGGTCGTCGCGTACTTCGATGAGGCTCTTTGCGCGCTCGAGACCCATGCTCGTGCCGAGTCCGCCGTTCAGCTTGATCACCGCGACATGCGGCAGGGCGGCGTGGCCCGCCGCGACGTCGTCGGGTGTGAGCGTGTCGGCGTCGGGCAGGTCTTCGACGGGACGGATCATCGACGTGCCGATGAGTCCCGTGGCCCCCGCGACGAGTCGCTCGTACTGGATGCGGAAGGCGTCGATCACGAGGGGATCGAGCGCCGCATCCAGCATTTTTCGTTCGAAGGGCGCGAAGCGGTCGGTGGCCGTGCCGCTCGACGGTTTCGTGCGTGTCTCGTGCGTACTCATGTCGGCCGGGTGCAATGTGGAGGCATCGCCGGTCAGGTCGCCGCGCAGCCGCCGGCGCCGGCATTGCCGAGCATGTTCGCCATCACGGCGTCGAGGCTCATGCCCGCAGCGTCGATGGTTGCGTCGATGGCGTCGTCGTCGTGCATGATCGACAGGAAGGCCGCCTCGAACTGCGACGGTGCGAGGTAGATACCGCGCGCAAGCATTTCAGAGAACCAGATCCCGAAATCCTGTGTATTGCAACTCGTAGCGTCATCCCAGTTCCGCACCGGACGCGCGGTGAAGAAGAGGGTGAACATCGAGCCGACACGATTGGTGACGAAGGGCAGGGAGAGGCGGTCGAGATGTGTCTGGATGCCGGCGGTCAGACGTGCGGCTGCGGACTCGAGCCGCTCGTAGAAGTCAGGCGTCTCGTTGATGACGGAGAGGGTGGCGATACCTGCGGTCATTGCAAGGGGATTGCCCGAGAGGGTGCCCGCCTGGTACATGGGTCCCGCGGGAGCGACCATCGACATGATGTCCGCACGGCCGCCATAGGCACCGACGGGAAGTCCGCCCCCGATGATCTTGCCGAGCGTCGTCAGGTCGGGCGTGACGCCGTAGCGTTCCTGCGCACCTCCGCGCGCGAGGCGGAAGCCGGTCATGACCTCGTCGAAGATGAGCAGGATGCCCTCGCGGGTGCAGAGGGTGCGGAGCCCCTCGAGGAAGCCCGGTTCGGGCGGCACGCAGCCCATGTTGCCGACGACGGGTTCGAGAATGATGGCGGCAATGGCATCGGGCGCCGAACGCACGATCTCCTCGACATGAGCGAGATCATTGTAACGGGCCGTGAGGGTGTCTGCGGCGATGGATCTGGTCACGCCTGGGGAGTCGGGGAGTCCCAGTGTGGCCACGCCCGATCCCGCCTTGATGAGGAAGGAGTCGCCGTGGCCGTGATAACATCCTTCGAACTTCAGGATCTTGTCGCGCTTCGTGAACGCACGTGCGAGGCGGATGGCCGAGAGCGTGGCCTCGGTGCCGCTGTTGACCATGCGCACCATTTCGATCGACGGGACCATATGGATGATCATCCGCGCGAGCCGGTTCTCGAGTTCGGTCGGCGCGCCGAAGCTCGTCGCCAGATCGAGCTGCGCGTGCAGGGCCTCGCGCACCGCCGGGTGTCCATGTCCGAGGATGAAGGGTCCCCAGCTACCGATGTAGTCGATGAACGTGTTGCCGTCGACGTCGGTCATGCGTGCGCCGGAGGCGCTGCGGAAGAAGAGCGGCTGTCCGCCCACGGCGCGGAACGCGCGCACGGGCGAATTGACTCCGCCGGGAATCAGGGTGCGTGCTTCCTCGAAGAGCGTGCGTGAAGTATCGATGTTCATGGTCATGATCGTGTTGTCTCGATGGATGTCATCCTGCAATATCGTAAATCGGAACGGTCGGTGGACGCCCTCGTCCACCCTGGGAGGACGGACGCCCTCGTCCGTCTTTGGAGGACGGACGCCCTCGTCCGTCACCCCTTCACCCCGAACGTGCGCACCATCTCCCACACCAGTGCGGGATGCTTGATCAGCGCCGTCCGGAACACGCCCCAGATCGTCCGCTTCTCCGGCCGCATCGCCGCCACATCGTGTGCGATCCGGTTCAGCGTCTCGTCGGGAAACTTGTACACCGCTTCCTTCATCCGATGATACGTGCGATGCTTGTCGCCCACCGCCTGCGCCCATGTGCGCGCATACCCCGCGAGTCGCGCCGCATCCCATCCCGTGTCGCCCCCATGTGCGAGCGCATCCACAATCGCATCGGCAGCATGGCGCGCGCCGATCATGCCGCTCGTGATGCCGCCGCCGGACATGGGATTCACCTGCCGCGCCGCGTCCCCGACCAGCACGACGTTGTGGGAAATGATCTGTGCGAGCGTTGGCGCGCAGGGCACGCCTCCCGCCACCGTCGTCAGTGCCGACGAGGTGGGGAAGCGTCGCGCGACGAACTCCCGCAGATACGACATCGCACTGCGCTGCTTCGATGCCATGCCGCTGATGCCGATGCCCACATTCGCTGTGCCGCGTCCCTTCGGAAACACCCACACGTATCCCTGTGGCGCGGTGGCGGTGCCGAAGTGGAACTCGCACGCATCGTCGTCGATATCCACACCCGTCAGCGTCATCTGCGCACAGGTCTCCATGTCGCGCAGATGCACCGTCGTGTCGATGCCCGCCCACTTCCCCACGCGGCTCTCGACACCGTCGGCCCCGACGATGATGCGCGCGTACACCTCGCGGGACTCGCCTTTCCACTGCAGGCGCACACCGCTCCATCCCTCATGGGTGGGGGATGGGAGGAGTCCGTCGACATAGGCCTTGGTCACCACGTCGGCACCTTCGTCGGAAGCCATGCGTGCCAGATCGTAGTCGAAGAGACGCCGCTCGAGCACGTAGCCGTGGCCGCCGAGGTCGGGCTCCACGGCCGTGCCGTCGGGAGCGACGAGACGGAAGCGCCGGATGGTGGCGGCGATCCAGCGGGGATCGATGTCGACGATGGTTTCGAGACTTCGATTGCTGACGGCCTCGCCGCAGCGTACCGGCATGCCGACGTCGCGGTCTTTTTCCAGCACGCAGACCGAGTAGCCCGCGCGGGCGACGAAGCGGGCGAGGGTGCTGCCGGCGGGACCCGCCCCGACGACGACGACGTCGTAGGCGTCCTTCATCGCACAGCCTCGTTCGCGTCTGTAGAGGTTGTGGCTGCGGAGGCTTCCGCTGTGCGGCTGCGGGTGAACGCGAGTGCCTCGAAGGGACACACCCAGACGCACTTCGCACAGTTGGTGCAGCGTGCTTCGACGATCTCGATGCGGGCTTCCTCCAGCTCGATGGCGTCTTCGGGACACACGCCCACGCAGCAGCCGCAGAAGTCACAGGTGTTCGGGATGATGTCGATCAGGAGCACGGGGTCGTCGGGTCGTGTGGGCTCTGAATGAAACGCGCGGACGCTGTCGGGCGCCCGCGCATCAGGAATGTGTTGGAGTGCGGTGCGCGGTTCTCAGCGCACCACGTTCATGCGCATGGTCGCGCGCTGCGTCCCAGTGGATGTGCCGCGGGCCTCGAGCGTGACCAGATAGAGTCCGGCAGGAACGCCGTACGGCACCCAGGTGCGCGTGTAGGTGCCTGCATCCATGACCTCGTCCATCAGCTCGGCGACGATACGGCCGAGCACGTCGGTGACGATCAGGCGAACGCTGCCGCGCTCGGCGACTGAATAGCGGATGCTGGCTGGCGTGGCGCCCGAGGCGCTGACAGGATTCGGATAGTTCTGCTCGAGTGCGAACGCCGTGGCACCGGTCGTGAACTGCACCCGTCGCACGTCGGAGAGATTCTCCGTGCCGTCGAGGTCGATCTGGCGCAGGCGGTATTCGTACAGGCCGCTCGCGATCAGGGACTGGTCGAGGAGGGTGTACTGGCGCTGCTGCGTCGTGGTACCCGCACCCTTCACGAACCCGATGACCTGCCAGTCTTCTCCTTCGGCGCGACGCTCGACCTGGAAGCCGTGGTTGCCGCTTTCCGATTGCGTCGTCCACTGCAGCATCACCATCGTTCCCTGCTGTGTGGCTGCGAAGGCCGAGAGCTCGACAGGGAAGTAGACGTTTTGCAGGCAGCTGACGGGATCAAAAATCTGGTTGTCGACCGATGTGTTGATGTAGTAGCCGGTGAGGGCGCCCGTGGGATTGTTGCCGATGACGCAGAAGGAGGTCGTTCCTCCCACGTTCGGGAACTTCGGCCAGAACGCGAAGCGGCAGAGATTGATCGGTGCATTCGCGGGAATCGTGATGGTTCCGAAATTCGGATGCGATTCTCCGTAGAGTGCGATGTCGGGATCGATGCCGTTGTTGTCGAAGTCGTGGCGCGAATCCTTCGTGAACCCATTGATCGCGAACCGGTGATTCGTGATGGAGTTCGTCGTAACGGTGAAATGGGCCGGATCGTAGGTGACCGCGACGTACACGGCTTCCATCTGGAAGCTCACACCCGGGGGTGTGTACATATGGGCAATGAAGGTCACGCTGTCACGGTTCGCGATCACGAGATTGAGGTTGAGACCGGCATGCGTCTGCGCGGAGGCACCGGTCGGCTGCAGGAGCAGAAGGGCGAGTCCGCATGCACATATCGTCCAGAAGGATTTCATAAGCTTCTCGGGAAAAGGATGCATACAAGGAAAGTTCTGAATATACACAACACGCCTGTCAATTGCAGTCCCCCTCCTGGGAGGACGGACGCCCTCTCAGGAGGACGGACGCCCTCGTCCGTCCTCGATGAATCCTTCGGCACCCGAACGGTCGTGGACGCCCTCTCAGGAGGACGGCCGCCCTCGTCCACCAGTGACACATCCTGCGTCTACGCACACGGCCGGTCGAATCGACCGGCCGTGTGCCCTGCTGCAATCGTGAAACATCCAGCCTACTTGCTGAGCGTCATCTTGATCGTGTTCGTGTACTGCTGACCGGTCGCAGTACCGTTCATGACGACCGTTGCAAGATAGGTGCCGCTCTCCAACGCCGAGGCGTCGAAGACCATGTCATGCGACCCCGCATCCAGACGACCCTTGACCAGCGTGGCGACCGTACGGCCAAGCATGTCGCTGACCTGCAACGAGACCAAGCTCGCCTCGGGCACGTAGAGACGAATCGTGGTCGAGGGATTGAACGGATTCGGATAGTTCTGCGACAGGCTGAACGAGGAAGCAATATCCGCACCCTGCTTCGGAAGCGGTGCGCCATTCGACTTCAGGAAGTTCACCTTGATGGCGTTGAGGTCGAAGTTGTTGACCGTACCGTTGCCGTCTGCATCCATGTAGCAACCCTGCGGAGTCGCCCAGGGCACACCGGCCTGCGCTTCCCAGGTCAGATAGGCCAGCGGATTGCCGGCTGCATCGCTACGATAGCGGCCGGGACCCTGCAACCAGGTCGGACGAAGATTTGCGTCGAAGATGTACTTGTTCAGCGCAGAGCGATCACCGTAGTTGACCAGTCCGTCATTGTTGACATCACCTGGCCAGACGATACACGGTGTTTCAAACGACTGGATCGCAAGCGTCGAGGTCGACAGCATCACGTTCTCGTAGATCGAGCACGAGTTCTTCGTCGTCAACAGCGCGTTGATCCGGTAGTAGCCCGAGGGAAGCTGGGGAACGCTGACCTGGAAAATCTGATCGAGATCGGTCACCGGCTTGCTCAGCGTCGTCGTGTACGAGTATACCGGGGTGGGCGATCCACCGACCAGGAAGAAGTCCAGCTGCACGGTGGCCGTGAAAGCCTCGTTCGGGAAGCCGATGCGTACACGGAAGTTCGTGGTTGACGGCGTTGCGAGCACAGGAAGATGCACGCCGCTCTGATCGACGATATCGAAGGAGATCTTGCTGTTGTCCACATAGCAGCCCCAACGATAGATGAGACCGGACTGCGGCTTGGTCGTCGCATTGAAGGTCATCGTCGCGGTGTTGGTCGTGCCCTTCAGCGAGTTGACCCAGTCACCAGCGGTGAGCGTGCGGGTCTGGTAGTCGGTCGTCAAGGGTCCACGCATGCCGACATACACGACCGGAGCCGTGCCCGCCTGGGTGCAGGCGCCGTAGATGTACTCGACCTGCCCGCTTGTCTCGTACATGCGCACCTGGAAGTTCAGGAGGGTACCGGCGTACGAAGATGACCAATAGGTCCAGTTCTTCCACTGGATCGTCAGCACGCGGTATGGTGCCGTCCCCGTTGTCTGATAGCTCAGGGTGCCGGCGGTCTTGCCGTCGAGGTCACCACCCCACGGACAGAGCACGGCATCCACGGTTGCGGTGTAGCTCATGGGATTCGGATACATGTAGGGCTGCGTCGATGCCGTACCGCCCATGGCGATGTAGCCGTTCGTGCATGCGTACACCGTCGTGTGGTTCACGCCGTTGAATGAAAACGAAAATCCCACTGGGATGGGATAGATCGCATCGTCTGTTCCCGACGTCATGGCGACCGGGGTCCCGGTGATTTCGCTGTACGTAGATTGGAACTGGTTGAATGCAATGGTGTTGACCTGAGCCGATGCGACGGAGGTCAGACACAGGACGGTGAGTGCCATGAACCCGGCTGCTGCGATCCGTGACAGCATGGAACGGAGTGCATAAGTCTTCATGATGTGACTCCAGCTGTTGATATGTGAATGTGAGAAGAATACGCTCGAAGGCAACGGCGCGTAAGCAGCTTGTTGCCTGGTGGCGATGAAGACCCCAGGTGCAGTGGAGAGATCACTCCTGCGTGTAGGTGAATGTGCGAAAGCGATTCCACGATGTCAAGTGTTTTGCAGGATGAACCGCGCGAGAATGCGTTTTTTATTTTGAATTTGAAGAATCAAGAGGCACAGATCCTCTTGATGTTCTGTCTGTGTGGGTGGTAGAAAGGGGCGGGGGACCAGCCCTGCGACTGGTCCCCCGCGAAAGGATCGTTGCTCGATGGTGTTACTTGGCGAGCGTCATCTTGATGATCCGTGAGGAAACGATACCGGAGGCGATGCCGGTCGCTTCGAAGCGAGCCATGTACACGCCGCTCTCCAGTGCGGAAGCGTCGAAGACGATCGTGCGCATACCGGCCTCGACCACATCATCGATCAACACGGCAACCTCGCGACCGATCATGTCGGTCACGACGATCTTCACCGTGCTCTTCTCGGGCACGCTGTACTGCAGCGTGGTCGAGGGATTGAAGGGATTCGGGTAGTTCTGCGTCATGCCGAAGGTGCCGGCGATGACGTTGTCGTCTGCCTTCGGGGTCCAGCTGCCATGCGTGCGCATATAGTTGACCTTGATGGGAAGCAGGTCGTAGTTGTTCACCACGCCGTTGCCGTCGGCATCCATGAAGCAGCCATCGGGTGTGGACCACGGTGCACCGGCCTGGCCTTCCCACGTGTAGTAGGTCATGGGATTGGTCAGGTAGTCGGCGCGATAGCGGGCGGGACCGTTGAGCCAGCTGGGACGCAGGTTCGCATCGAAGATGTACTTGTTGAGCGCCGAACGGTCGCCGTAGTTGGCGATGCCGTCGTTGTTGACATCACCCGGCCAGACGATGCACGGTGTCTGACCCTGGGTGATCAGGAGCATGCTCTTGTCGCCCGGCTCGTAGTTGATGTAGTCGCCACAGGAGTTCTGTGTGTTGAACACGACGTTCATCCTGTAGTAGCCCGGAGTGATGTTGGCTGGGACGGTCACCTGATACGTCCCGGTCAGCGTCTGCCCGGCGAGTTTGGTCGCATTGAAGCTGGTTGAATACGCGAGCACGTTGCCGGGTACGGTGTAGAAATTCACCGTCACCATGAGGGGGAAGCCCATGTCGGGGAAGCCCACATTTACGTTCACGTTGATCGTGCCGGGGATGTTCGCATAGGTCACATCCTGATTCTCGCCATCGACGAAGCGGTAGGTGACCGTGTTCGGAAGAATGTAGCAGGCTTCGTCGGCACCGCGGTAGGGCAGGATGCGCGGATCATTGTCAATGTCGGTGGTGACGCCGCTCTGCATCAGACCAGTGAGCGTGATGTCGTTCTGCGATGTCCCGGCCAGATGCAGGTCGCCGTTGTCCGGATCACGGAACATGACAGGACGGACAATCGAGTTCTGGTTCTGTCCGCTGCTTGTCTGAAGGTTTGCAAGACCCGTCTGCACGGCGCCATTCCACAACGCGAGGTTCGTGCCGTTGGTGTAGTACACGTTGTAATTCGTGCCGCGATATGTCGTGTTATACCAGTAGGCGGTGTACCCTGTCGCGTTGTTGTAGAAGATGTTGTTCGTGTAGCGGATGTTTGTGCCGTAGTACGAGTACAGCGGGTAGTTGGATGTTGATGTCGACTTGGTGTACACCGTATTGAAGTCAATATCCTGATTGTTCGAGTAGTACGAATACAGACCGTAGGTTGTACTCGTTCCACCGTTCAGCATCACGAAATTGTTCTGCACCTTGCCTTCGAGCCCGGCGACCGCAGTGTAGTAGTACACGTAAAGACCGTACTTCGTTCCGGTCGTGCCGTTGGCGATGAGCGTGTTGCCGATCACCTTGACCTGGTTCTGCAGATAGCCGAGATAGCTGACGTAGTTGGTGTAGGTGTTGTTGGTTGCGATGCGGTTGCCGATGATCTCAGGCGCATTGTGATACCACATCGCCAGACCCATGTAGTACCAGTTCTCGATGCGGTTGTTGATCATCTTCCAGCCGTTGAGCAGCGTGGTCGTGCCTGAACCGTAGATGTACGTGCTGTACGATCCGTTCAGGATGTCGTTGTTGATGAACTGGTTGTCATGATCTGCCGTGTAATAGCAATAGATGTTGCAGATGTTGGTCGAAACCGAGGTGGTCGGATTCGTGCGGATGATGTTGCCCTCAAAAATGTTGTTGAGGGAAGCGCCCTGAATAGTGACGGGACGGGCGTAGGTCACACCTGTACCTTCGATCGTCATGTTGCGGAAGCGCATCCAGTCCGCACCATTGAGCATGAGGGTGTGCATCGTGGTCGTCGTGGCCGCAAAAGTCAGACGCACATCGTTCTTGTTTCCTGTCTCGGACTGGAAGGTAATCGTGTTCGAAGCCGATGAGCCGGAGATCTGGTTGATCGAAACCTGCTCGGTGTAGACACCCGGACGTACGTTGTAGATCACGGGACCACAGACGCCGTTTAGATTCAGATCAGTGATGGCGGCAGTGAAATTCGGATAGTTGGCTCCGCTTCCCCCGATCGTGAATGAGCCACTCATCGCAGCCTTGCGCGTCACCGTCAGCGAGTCGTTCTGGCTGTTGGGATCTGTCACGCCGTTGATACCGGACGTCCACACCTGGATGGTGTACGGCGTATTCGAGATGAAGGTGTAGCCGGGATGAAGTGTGACGCTCGTACGGCGTGACGTCGCCGTGAGTGTGTCCAGCAACCCAGTCCAAGCGATCGGAGCCTGCAACGCTCCATTGAGGCGCCAGTTGATGGTGGCCGAGGTGATCCTGTTCGTGCCGAAATTCTGCAGGGTGATCGAAATCGGCAGGGTCCCTGCGCAGAAATTGAGCGGGGAATCGATCGAAGCGACGCCTCCGTCATTCGGTGCGGTGATCGAATAGCGGATCTGCACTTCGCGCAGATTCGGATTCGATCCGCCGGTCAGATACGTGACTCGCACCATGGTGGTCGTCACAGCAGGGAATGTGATCACGCGCAGACCCGTTGCAATGATGCCGAGATCAGGAAACGTAAAGTGGGTGATCCACGTCGTGCCATTCCAGTACTGGATCGTGCCACTCTGCAGCTGACGCGTATTGCTCTGCGCATGGTACAGGGTGATCTCGTCGAACGTGCGCGGCACGGTACCCCAGTCAAACTGGATCCAGTTTCCCACACCACTGTTGAACCAGCCCCAGAGATAGGTGCCGGTTGCATCGAGCAGGGGAATGTTGCCGTCGTTGTACAGCTCGGGGCCGTACCCCGATGTCGTTGCACCGCCGCCAACATGCGTGGCGACACAGCCATTGGTCTGCAAGGCGAGGTTGGGGGTGGACGACTGCGCAAGCATTGGAATCTGTATCCCGATGAGCAGCGCAAGGGTCATCAGCCACGCTCGGACGCGCGAATGGCTATGTGAAACACGGAAGAGAAGTGTCATGGGGGGACTCCAGACATGTGGATTGAGAGGGATGCTCTTGGTGCACCCCGCCCTCTCGGTGCATGGAGTGGGAGGGAAAAGCATGTATTAGATCAATGCTGGGAAGATGCAAAGCCATGTGAAGAAAAGCAACAGTTTTTTCATGGTGCAGTTCGATTGTACAAACACCGATGGGGCAGGTTGCGCCTGCCCCATCGGTGGGTGAATCTTCAGCTTCGGCAGGAGCGAGCGCCCCTGCGGTGATTATTTGTTCAGCGTCATCCTGACAATGTGCGACGAGGTGATGCCCGATGCAAGACCGGTCGCCTCGTACCGTGCCATGTACACGCCGCTCTCCAGTGCCGAGGCATCGAAGGTCACGGTGCGCACACCGGCATCCATCGTCCCATCCACGAGCGTGGCAACCGTGCGGCCGAGCAGGTCGGTCACGACGATTTTCACCGTGCTCTTCTCGGGTACGCTGTACTGCAGCGTGGTCGAGGGATTGAAGGGATTCGGGTAGTTCTGCGTCATGCCGAAGCTGCCGGCGATGACGTGGTCGTCCTGCTTCGGGGTCCACCCACCATGCGTGCGCAGGTAGTTGA
>JAEYUG010000063.1 GCA_023432805.1 Bacteroidota bacterium
CCTCCGTCGGTCGTGTGAAAGATCGTCCCCGTCAAGCCTGCCACCCACCCGTGGTTTTCATCGATGAACTGCACGCGGAGGCAGGTCGTATCCGCAAACGGCAGCGGCACCTCACGGAACTGCGCAGAGGCGTGATCTCCCAGTACGATCGCGAGCATCAGCAGCAGCACGAACATCACCGTCATCTGATTTCGATGATTTCTCCCCATATGTGGCGTCTCTTTTGATTCAACGCGCGAATGTACCACGGACACCTCCAGTCTGACTGCTGGAAACGCAGTTGCCGGCATCTTATGCAGGCATGATGTGAAAGTCAACACGCTCGGTGCGTGACAATGGCCTGATCGTACTCACTCGACGATCAGTTGGTGGATGGCGGTGCGGGTCGGGGTGTGGACGACGAGTCGGTAGATGCCGGACGGGAGCGCCGGCAGCGGAAGCTCAATGGTGGACGCTGATGCCGTGAGGCGCTGCTGCAGGATGCTGCGACCGAGCAGGTCGTGCACGGTCAGGTGCGTCGCGTCTGCGAGTCCGTCGCCGAGTCGGAGGCCGATCGACCGGCGCTGCCGCGGCAGCGGCTGGGGATGGAGCTGGATGTCGACACGTGCGGGACGGGTGAGGTCGACGCAGGCTTCGTCCGAGTAGGAGACGGTGCCGTCGTGGTCGATCTGACGGAGGCGGTAGCGGAGTCGGACGGCTTCCGCCGGGAGGGCCGTGCGTGGATCGTCGTGCGTGTAGTCCGTTCCGCGGGCTGACGTGCCGGATCCCGCAATGAAGGCAATCCGCTGCCATCCATCATGATCATCGATGCGGCGCTCGACCTCGAAACCGGCATTGTTGGTTTCGGTGGCGGTCGACCAGCGCAGGTGGACGGCATGCTCGCCAAGTGCCGCGCGGAAGGTAGTGAGTTCGACCGGGACCATCATGACTGTGCGGCGCATCCCTCCAAGGGTGCCGGCGAGCAGGCGGCGGGCGGAGTCGAGTGCGAGCACGGTGACGTAGAGGTTGTCGAGGCCGGTGTTGAAGGGAGTCCACGTGCGCCCGCTGTCGTTGGAGCGAAAAACGCCTGCGCCTTCAGTGGCGGCGAAGAGATTCGTGGGGGTGGCCATCAGAAGCGAGGTGATCTTCCCGTTCGTGATGCCCGTGGTCGACTGCACCCAGGTTGCGCCTCCCGTCGTGCTGCGATAGACGCCATGGCCGTTGGTTCCCGCAAACAACAGCGAAGTGGATGGTGCAATGAACGATGTGATCCTCAGCGAATCGAGTCCGCTCCGTGACCACGTGACGCCCAGATCCGTGCTCCTCCAGAGACCACTGCTATCCCGCGATGTCGCATGGAGAACACCAGCAACGAGGGGATACACCTTCAACAACCGCATCGAAGGTGACCACACCTGCCACGACGTCCACGTCCACCCATTGTTTAATGAGCGACATATCCCGGCACTTCCGAATAGAAGTTGCGGATAGCCATGAAGAAGCAGATGTCCGTTTTCGATACGTGCGAGATAACTATCGAATGGTGTGTAGAAAGGTGGAGTCGTATCACCACTATAGTACTGGTGCAGCGACCAGTCTCCGCCGGTGTTCGTCGATCTGGCGACCTTGTTCGTCGATCCTGCTACGGCGAGAAAGACACCGGAATCCGCAACGATTGCCTGATGAAATACCGAGTAATCTGGAAGAAGATAGGTACCTCGCCCCCCCCTGCCACGCCAGGTGCGTCCCTCGTCCTGTGAGAACAAGAAGGATCGAGATCCAGGTAGACCAGTATTCACGACCCATCCTTTACCGGGAACGATGTCAGCATCTTCGATCGGTAGCTCCGAAACACCATTTTCCAATTGCGTCCACGTCTGACCGTTGTTGACTGTTCTGTATACGTTCCAGTTCGTTCCGAAATACCCTCGCCCGAATATCCTTCGAAGTAGTTGTGGTGATTCCAGCCATGTGTACGGTCCTGCTGATGATGATGGTTCCAGAACTCGGAAAGGAACAGCGCTCCATGTATTTCCTGCATCGGTCGTTCTGTACATTCGCGAATCCGTATCCTGCATCTGGCACACGATCAGAAGCGAATCTGTCACTGCAATGACGTACGCTGCATTGTAGATGGTGCTCCCGGTATCGAGTCGTTGCCAGATGCCTCCGCCATCGGTGCTCTTCCAGATGCCGGCGCCCGCCGCGTAGACCACACCAGCATCTGTGGCGTGCAGCGAGTTGATCCGCGTTGTGGTGAGTCCGGACGAATCCCATGAGAGTCCCGCATCGGATGAACGCAGGACCCCGTATCCGCCGGCGGTCGCTCCGAGGATCACGCGTCCCGCGACGGGAGATCCGGTGAACGTTGTCAGTGATGTGCTGACGAGATCGTGGACGCCCATGCTCGACACGCCCGTCCAGCTCATCCCGCCGTCGGAGGTGACGTACACCGAGTCGTTCGATGCAGCCGCCACGACGAGTCCGCCGAACACTTCGACGAAACTGTGCACGCTCGGCATGGGGGTCGTGCTGACCGTCCAGCTTGCGCCGTTGCTGGTTGAGCGACGGATGCCGCTGCTCGTGACCGCGAGGAGGGTTCCGTTCTCCATGTGGAACAGGCGTGTTGCCGATGGAAGCGAGGGCTCCACCATCCATGAACGTCCCGTGTCGACGGAGCGGTAGACGCGTTGTCCCGCAAGAAGGATGTGACCGTTCGCGGTGCCGCAGATGTCATTCACATTCATGCCGTAGGGTGGAGCGGCCTCCCAGGCCTGCTGGGCGTGCAGGGGTGTGAGCGACAGCAGGATGGCGGCAACGACCGCGCAACTTCCGCGCCACGGGTGTCGATGACATGCGTGCATCATCTCCTCCGGATCAGGGATCGCTTCACATTCGGAATCCTTCGCCGCGTGCCGCGTCCTCCCGCATCTGCACCCGGTTTCCGGCGCGCCGGCGCATCGCCGTCAGGGTGCGCGCCGATGCAATTTCCGTTCTTCGGAGAAGGTTGTCAGATTCCTACAGAAAAGCAAGCTCAGCGCACGACGAGGAGGCGGGTGCGGGTGTGGGTGCCGAGACGGGCGACGAGGAGGTAGGGACCGGGGGTGAGGCCGGCACGCCGCCAGACGATCGTGTGCTCGCCTGCGGCAAGCGCGCCCTGATGCAGCTGCTCCACCAGACGACCGGCCAGGTCGTGCACGGCAACGGAGGCGGCGCCGGCGACAGGCAGGCGAAGGTGGATGTGGAGGGGGGCTGCCGCGTCGAGGGGATTCGGCCAGAGGTCCAACGCAACACCCATGGGAAGCATCGGCGCATCGAGCGCGGTCACGCGCAGCTTCGGCACCGCGATCGTCGTGCGCTCGGTTCCGATGCGACCGTCGGCACTGCGCACGGTGAAGGTGACGGCAAGGGTGCGGTCGAGACTCGAGGGACCCACGAGAAACGTGTCGACGATCGCGTCCGAACGCTCGTCGCCCGTCAACAGCCGCGCGTGGCTGCGCTCGGAGGGCGAGAGCTGCGTGACCGCGGCCCCCTCGATGGTGACGGTCGACGAGGTGAAGGTCGTCCACACCCACGAGTCGTTCCATGCGCGGAAGCTCGTGACGAAGGGATTTCCGAGGTAGTTCGTGCTGCTGTCGTTCTCGCGCAGCGACAGCGGCGCGCTGATGCCGGTGACGCTGAACGCGGTCGGGCGGCCCGGAATCACGTACCAGACCGTGTCCGTCGCCGCGAGCACGCTGTCGTGAAACGCCGTGATCACGAGCGCCGTGCGCACGGGCGCGGGATGTTCCTCCGGCGCGAAGCGCCATTCGTAGACACGTCCGCCCCCGGGCGCGATCTGCTCGCCGACCGGCACGTGCACGGGCGTGAGGGGACGCAGGAAGGGATCGGCCGTGCGGCAGACGACCGAGTCCAGCTGCAGCGGCAGCGTGCCCACGCTCCGCACCTCGAGCCGTGCGAACACGGTCTCGGGCAGATAGACGTAGCGGCCGTCGAACCTGAGAGTATCACCGCCCTCGACGGTGAGATGGATGCGCGCATCCATGAGGGGGATGTGCACGTCGGAAGCGTGGCGCGCGACGGCCACGCCCGCGCTCCACGCGCTGCAGTCGAGCGGAAGCGTGCGGTCGCGATCGCGCTGCTCGGCATGGAACCACCACGACACCGACAGGCTGTCTCCCGCACCGAGGGTCTGGAAGAGCACGAGGGTGCGGGGATCCTCGGTCGTGACGCCGTCGACCGCGCCCGCGAGCACGAGCGAGTCGAGGCGCACGGCGAAGGGACTGGTGTTGCGCACGGTGAAGCGCTGCTCGAAGGGATTCGGGATGTAGCGGCTGGCACCGTCGATGCCGAGGGTGTCGATTCCCATGCGCTCGATCGTGAACTGCGAACGGATGCCGGGCACGCCCACGACCGACTCCGCCATGGCGGTATCGCCGCGATGCGACAGGGCGGTGACGCGCACGCGCACGGTGCGCGCGTCGGGCGCGGGCGCGATGCGGTAGACCTGGCGCAGCGTCTGTGACGTGGCGCCGGGATCCAGGGTCCACGCGGTCGTGTCGACCACGGGCAGCGCGGGCTGCACGCCCGTCGCGAAGCGCTCGACCACGGTGCGCACGATGTTCTGGCGCATCCATGAGGAGTTTCGGATCCTGAATTCTACTGTCAGGCTGTCGGACACGAAGGCCCCGCCGTCGGGCGTGACGGCGAGGGAGTCGGGTAGCGCGAAATCCACCACGTCGAGCGAGAAGGGTTCGCCCGGCACGTGGGTGTTCGCGACGACGGAGGCAACGAGCGCGGCACGGGTGTCGCGCAGGGTGACTTCCCATCGGAGGGTGCGGGGTGCGGCCGCGCGGTCGACGTGCCGATGCCAGACGACGACGGCACTGTCGTATCCCCCGATCGGATCCATCATCTGCACCGCATCGGGCGTGGCGACGGCGACGCCGTTCTCGAAGGTCTCGAGCGTGAGGTGGGCGTACGTGTCGGCGGTCTGCGCGGTGGGATTGCGCACGACGACGCGCACGGGCACGGGCTGGGGCGCGTAAACGGAGTCGGCGTCGTAGACGAGGCTGTCGGGGTGCGTGAGGCGCATCTCGACGCGCATCGGGAAGGCCGCGATGAAGAGGGTGATGACGTTGCGCTCGGTGACGATGCCGCCCGCGCGGTCGCGTCCCTCGGCGATGATGATGATCGAATCCTCATGCAGCGCGGTCGGTGCGCCCGTGTAGCGCACGGTCCACCCATACTCGAGGCGGGGATCTCCGATCGGGATGGGCATGAGCGGGGTGACGACGGGCTGGGGATTCGGGGCCGTGGGCTGGAGGAGTTCGAAGTGCGGCGGCAGTTCGAGGCGGAGCTTCACGCTGTCGGCGGGCGTCTCGCCGTTGTTGCGGATCTGGCAGCGCAGGAAGAAGGGGTTGTTGTTGTAGCCGTCGCGGGCGGGATTGACCGCAAGGTCGGTGAAGCCGTAGGGACTGAGCCAAAGCACGGGGGCGCCGGCAGCGGGGATGGTGATGTTCGTTGCGACGGACGCCGAATCGGATGCGGAGGTCCGATACCACATGGTGACGCGGTACACGCGCGGCTGGAGGATGACCGCGTGCACGAGTTTCCAGGGGATGACCAGGGAGTCCCCCGGACGGATCTTCGGCGCTGCGGGCACCTTGATCCTCGCCCCCAGTTCGGAAGCATCCAGACCGAGATCGGCGAGGAATTCGATGCGCGCGGAGAGGATCTCGACGGTGTCGCTTCCCCCGTTGTGCAGCGCGAGCGCCACGGTGAGCGGCGCGGGCGCGTAGCGCTGATGCGCCAGGTCGAAGCTGATCGCGGGGGTGTTGACGGCCGCGGTGAGCTGGGCATGGGCCGCGGGGGCGGACAATGCAAGAAGAAAAGCGAGAACGTGTATGTGTCGCTGCATGGGGGAGTCGGATGGACGATAATCTTGTATAGTACGGTTCGTCGTGCGCAATCCCAAACGTGTTTGTGTAGATTCGGAGATGGATTCCGATCGCATCGCCCTGATCGCCGACGGCGGCGTGCTGACGCATCGCGCGCTCGAGGCGGAGGTGCGCGCGGTTGCGCGCGTGCTTGCCGCACGGCACGGGGTGACGCGCGGCGTGCGCGTGGCGGCGCTGCTCGCATCCGACGTGCCGGCGGTGCTGCTCGTGCATGCGCTCGCGGAGCTGCGCGCGGTCTGCATCGCCCTCAACACGCGGCTGGTCGCAGGCGAGCTGTCGTCGCTGCTCGAGCGCTCGCGTCCCGCACTGCTCGTGGTGGACGCAGCGCATCGCCGTCTGGCCGAGGAGGCGCTGTCCGCTGCCGATGTCGCCCATCTGCCCGCCGGCGGCGTGCGCCTGCTCGCGGCAGAGGAACTTGTCGCCGATGCACGAGAGCTTGTGGCCGATATGCGGGAGCTTCCCATGGATGCAGCGGTGCGCGACGAGGGTGCGGAGGCACGGGCGCACGGAGACTCCGCAGACGCATCCACCGACATCCAGACTATCCTCTTCACCTCGGGTACGACCGGGCGACCACGGATGGTTCCGCTCACCTTCGCGAATCACAGCGCCTCCGTGCGGGCCTCCGCCGCGAATCTCGGTGCGCGGCCGGGGGACCGCTGGCTCTGCGTGCTGCCGCTCTTCCACGCGGGGGGGCTGGCGATTCTGCACCGCTCGCGACACGACGGCAGCGCGGTCGAGCTGCACGGGCGCTTCGACGCGGCGGCGTGCGCGCGGGCGCTGCGCGGCGGCGTGACGCTGGCCTCGTTCGTGCCGACCATGCTCGCACGCGTGCTCGAGGCGGATTCCGCGCTCGATGCGGCGGCGGTTCCCATGCTGCGCGCAGTGCTGCTCGGAGGCGCCGCTGCGGATGCGTCGTTGTTGGCGGAGGTCGCGCGGCGCGGACTCCCGGTGCTGAGCACGTGGGGGATGACCGAGACCGCCTCACAGGCGGTGACGGTGCATCCCGCCGAGGCACTGCGGAAGCCGGGCGCTGCGGGGCGTGTGCTGTCCGGCATGGAGCTGCGGGTGGTCTGTGCGGACGGGCGGGAATGTGCGCCGGGCGAGGAGGGCGCGCTGCAAGTGCGCGGCGCAATGCTGACGCCGGGCTGGCTCGACGACGACGCGGCGTGGCACGCACGGATGCATGACGGCTGGTTCGACACGGGGGATGTGGGTGCGCTCGACGACGAGGGGACGTTGTGGGTCGGTGCGCGGCGCGAGGATCTGATCATCACGGGCGGTGAGAATGTCGCACCGCCCGAGGTGGAAGCCGTGCTCGCCGCGCATCCGGCGGTGGCGGCGGTGTGCGTGGCGGGGGTGCGCGACGCGGCGTGGGGACAGGTGGTGGGCGCGGCGGTGGTGCTGCGGTCTTCGGTGTCGACCGATGAGCTGGAGGCGCATTGCCGGGCGCGGCTGGCGGGATACAAGGTGCCGCGGCGCTGGCTGGTGCTGCAGGCGCTGCCGATGACGGCGTCGGGCAAGGTACGTCGTGCGATGGTGCGGGGGATGATGGAGGGGGCTGAAAAGAAGAGCGCGGAAGGGACGGAACAGGGGTGATGGAAGTTTCGGCGTCAAGGGGACGGGTTTGACGGGCTGTTGACGATCGTCAATGGCGGGGAGGCGGGAGGCACGTAGCTTGCATGTATCATATTTGGAGATTGTGCATGACACGCGACATCATCGAAATCAACGAGGAACTCTGCAACGGCTGCGGCGACTGTGTGGTCGGGTGTGCGGAGGGTGCGATTCAGCTGATCGACGGCAAGGCGCGACTCGTGCGCGAGGAGTTCTGCGACGGGTTCGGCGACTGTGTCGGGGTCTGTCCCACCGGCGCTCTCACGGTCGTGAAGCGTGTGGCTCCCCAGTTCGACGAGCAGGCGACGATCCGCAATCTGCTCGCGACCGAGGGCATCGAGGGTGTGCGGCGCTATCACGAGGCGCAGCGTCGGCATGCTGCCACCGAGGCGGTGGCGGGATTGTCCGATCGGGTGCGTGTGGAGATTCCCGTCATGCAGGCTGCCGACGAGGGTGGTGTGCGTGTTGGTGCACCGGGTGCGGGTGCGCAGGGTGCGGGTGCGCAGGGTACCTCGGGGCATGGGCATCACGGGGGTGGGTGTCCCGGTTCCATGCAGCGCGAGCTGCGTCAGGGGGCTTCCCCTGCGGGGATGGCGGCACCGCGCGGGGTGGCGGGTGCGGCGGGTGCGGGCATGGCCGCGGGTGCGGCATCGGCGGGGACGGGTTCCCCCACGTCCGTGCTGATCCGCAGCGAGCTGGCGCAGTGGCCGGTGCAGCTGCATCTGGTGCAGCCGGGGGCGCCGTTTTTCCGGAACCGGGAGATGTTGGTGATGAACACGTGCGGACCGATCGCGTCGGCCGAGGTGCATCAGCGGTATCTGCGTGACCGCAGCGTGGTGGTGGCGTGTCCCAAGCTCGACAACACGGCGCCGTATGCGGCGAAGCTGGCGGCGATCTTCGAGGAGGCGAGCATCCCGAAGGTGGTGGTGGTGATCATGGAGGTGCCGTGCTGCCGCGGGCTGGCGATGCTGGTGCGGCAGGCGCGCGAGATGTGCAGCCGCGACGACCTCGTGATCGAAGAGCACGTGCTCACGCTCGAGGGCGCAATCAAATCGGTAACGGTGGTCTAGGCCCTACGCGGGCAGAAGCGGCAGGAGCACTTCCAGAACATACGACGCTGCTTCATCGAGGTCGAAGGGGACGTCCCTGCGCAGCAGCACCCTGACATCCGCGAGAAACTGCTTGTGCGCGAGCTTCTCGCGGAAGGTGCGTGCGAATTCGTCGCGCCGCACATCGCGACCTTCCTTGCGGAGGTAGAACAGAAACGCATCGATCACCGCTGCGTCGTCGTACGCATGCGCCTGTCGCGCGTGATGGAGGTCGAACAGGTCCCTTCCCTTTCGTCGCTGATGGAGCGCACGCAGCTTCGTCCCGAGCAGTTCTTCGAGCGCGAACGTCGTTATCTCACACGCACCTGTGAACCATGGGGACTCGATTGCATACGGGAACACCGCATGACCGAAGCGGGATTCATGCTCCCTTCCATTTATTTCGATCTTGATCCGCATTGATTGCACTGCGGGATCCTCGGGTACGTACCGATAGAAGTACGTGAAGCCATGACCGCCGCTGCGGAAGCTCGGGTTTCCCAGCAGTGGTTGCAGCACCTCACGGATTCTGCCGGCGACCCGCCCGATCGGCTCCCGGGGAATTTGCACCAGATCTATGTCTTCGGAATAGCGCGCGGGTGGATGACAATACAGTTTGTGCAGGGCGGTACCACCTCTGAACGCCACGGCATCCCGGAGCAGTGGGTCCTCAAACAGATGCACGAGTATGCGGGAGAGGATGAGATCCTGCTCGACCTGTGCGTCGGAAGGCCATGGTGCGTGGGCGCGCCAGTGGGTGATGTGGGCCCGTGGTATCAAAGGTCGGCCTCGGGGATGCGATTTTCGATGATGCGCCAGCGGTGGTTTCTCGCGCCCTCGCCGGCCTCGGACGAATCGAGCGGTACGTAACGAGGGGTTCTCGACGTCAGGACCTGCTTGATGCGTTCCGCATCTGCATGCCTTCCGTGCATCTCGAGCATCCAGCCTAGACGCTGCAGAACGGGAGTGCGTCGTTCCATCTGCGCAGCGAGCATCAGTCGCGCATCGTTGAGCTGCTCTGAAAGCTCGCCGATCACGGTGAAGGCGTTGTCGATGCCGCCACACTGCTGCATGAAGGCGACCAGGTGCACAATGGTCAGCTCCGGCACTGTGCACCGGACACGGCCGGTATGGGTCTGGTTCAGTTCGATGAGGACGTCGGGTGGCATGTCGCGCACATGAACCTGAATCTCCGTTCCATGGGCGCTGATTGGCCGAAGCGGTCGTGGAGCAAGCACCTGGAACACCTGCGGTTGCTGATGTGCCGCACCGTGCATCGCTGCCGCCGTGAGCAGTGCAATACAGTATGGGATGCCGACATGGTGCATGAGTGCATCGATGTACCACTCCGGTGGGACGATGCCACTTTGAGCATGCTCGAGCGGAACGATGACCCAGAAGTCCCTGTACACGCGCACGATGCGTCCCGATGACTGGAGTCGATGCAGGGATCTGCGCATGGAGAGTCCTTCGAATCCATTGGCGCGCAGCGTATCCTGTGTGAATGTATACGTCCCCCGCGACTGGAGTTGGTCAACCACTGTCCTGATCGTCATGCTGGCACATGCATGCAATATGTTTGCAATAGTGGACTAGAAAATATCACTATTGCAAACAAATTGCACACAATACCATCATCTCAGGAGGAGGGCCTTGGCTGTGAGGGTGCGGGCGGGGGTGCTGAAGCGGGCGAGGTAGGCGCCGGGGGTGAGACGGACGTTCAGCGGAATGGTGTTGAGTCCGGCTGCGATGGCGCGGGCGTCGAACGAGGCCACGCGTACGCCGAGCACGGAGTAGAGGTCGATGCGGAGGTCGGCGGGGGCTTCCGCATGGAGGAGCGTGAAGGCGAGGGCGTTGGGGGTGAGCTGCGTGCCCTTGATGGTCCAGGCCTCGAGCGCGGCGGGGGCATCCGCCACATGCGTGGTGACGCTTCCGTCGTAGGCGATGAGGTGGCGCCGGTTGATGTCGAGCGGGGTGATGCGGCGCGAGACGCCGTTGGTGTAGGTGACGACGAGGGAGTCGATGGCGGTGGTGCCGCCGAGTCCGAAGAAGAGTTCGCTCGTGTGCTGGGTGGCGCGGGAGCCGGCGCCCATGCCGGGCAGGTCGCGGTACCAGAGGTTCGCGCCGGCGTGCACGCGCACGCGGGTGCCGGAGGCGTCGGCGGGCACGCGATCGGCGGCGCTGCCGGTGAGGCGCACGGCGAGCCAGTTGCCCTTGTTCGGGATGTCGTTGCGCAGCAGGCGCACACCATCGTGCGACGAACAGACGATGAGGTCGAGGTCGCCGTCGTGGTCGTAGTCGAGGCGCACTGCGGTCCACGGACCGTGAATGTCACCGCCGAGCACCCAGGTCTGGTCGGTGAGCGTGTAGTCGGGGGCGCCGCTCGACAGGTACATCCGGCCGCGACGTTTCGGCTCGCCGCCCGCGCCCTCGGCGCTGTAGGAGATCTGGCCGTGCCAGAGGTCGAGGTCGCCGTCGTTGTCGATGTCGAGCCAGCAGGCGCCGGCGTTCATTTCGTAGAAGCGGGGTCCCGCCGTCATGTGCACGTCGGTGAAGGTCGGCGCGCTGCCGCCGCTGCTGCGGAAGAGGAGCGAGGGGTTGGAGACGAGTCCGCGGTAGTCGGGATGCCCGAGGTTGCCGACGAGGAGGTCCGGATATCCGTCGTTGTTCCAGTCGCCCCATTCGCATCCCATGCCGTGGCCGAAGGTCGAGGGATTCGCGGTGGCGACGCCGCGCACGCCGGTGGAGGCGCCGACTTCGGTGAAGGTGCCGTTGCCGTTGTTGCGGTAGAGGTTGTCGGGTGCGAGGCGGTAGTTGGCGACGAAGAGGTCGATGTTGCCGTCAAGGTTGTAGTCGCAGGGAGCGGCGCCGTAGCAGTCGTAGTAGGGCGCGGGCTCTCCCGCGGCGATGCCGGAGGAGGCGGTCACGTTCGCGAACGCGCCGGTGCCGGTGTTGCGCCAGAGCTGGTCGGGATAGTAGGTCTCGACGCCGGCCTCCTCCTTGCGATTGTTGGCGATGAAGAGGTCGAGGCGTCCGTCGTTGTCGTAGTCGAACCAGACCGGCGACATGGTGGGATAGTTGTTGACGATACCGGTGGCCGCGGTGATGTCGGTGAAGGTGCCGTCGCCACCGTTGTTGCGGTAGATCTTGTCGTTGCCCCAGCCGGCGGCTGCGAAGACGTCGGGATAGCCGTCGTTGTCGATGTCGCCCCAGATGGTGGCACCGCCGCTGAGGGCGGCACGCGTGCTGACGTCTTCGAATCGCCCGTCGCGCGTGTTGCGGAAGAGCTTCGCACCGATGGCGACGTCGTCCCATCCGTCACGGTCGAAATCGACGACGCTGGCCTGCACGGTCTTGATGGTGGCGCCGGCGGCGGTGAGTCCCGCCGCGGTGGTCACGTCGACAAGCGTCGGTGCCGGCGGAGGTGCGGAGGTGTTGCCGGCGGGACGATCATACTCGACGAGCAGGCGGATGAGGTAGTCGCCGCCCGCGAGGTAGTACTTGCCGGGGATGTTGTACTGCACGGGGAAGGAGGATTCGTAGGGATTCATCAGGAACGAGGTGTAGGGCGTGCCGGCCTTGTCGGAATCCACACCGAACCAGGGACCGTTGCGCTTGAAGCGGTGCTGCACGCAGACGCGCTGCGTGCCCTCGATGCGGACGTTCTGCGAGCGCAGGTCGATGGTGACCCATCCCTGCTGGCCCTGGTAGTCGACGACGACCGGTGGCGTGATCGCGTTGTAGTGGCGCACCCATTGCGTGGGCGGCACGGCGCCCTCGCTCGGATCGCCGACGATCCAGATCGTGTCGCGCTGCGCGGCGGTGCCCATGAGGAACACGCGCACTTCGAGCACGCGGCAGGGTCCCGCCGGCGCAAGGATGACCGACTCCTCCCAGGCATCGGTGATGCTGTTGTGGTAACCGCCAAGCATGCCGTTATCCTTCTGCACGAGCACGCCTTGTGCGGAAAGGTTGGTGGTGAAGAGTGCGAGAAGGAGGGCGAGTGAGAGAGACGCAGGGCGCATGTGCGAACCTCGTTCCGGTATGGGGATGGGGTGGTTCGGCAACCTACGCATGGGGGGGATGGATTTCAACCGGGGAAAGAGACAGGAGGGTGGACATCTCCGTCCACCCTGCACCCGCTGAACATCCGTCAATAGTGGACGAGGACGTCCACCGACCTTTCTTTTCCGTCCGCTGGGAGTCGGGTTATTTCACGAACATGTCGTCGACGGGGATGATGCGCACCTTGTCGGCGGTGATGGCGAGCGGGAAGATCTCGATCTCCTTGTCCTCTGCCAGCACGGCGTCGGGCTTGGGACTCTCGTAGGTGATCGGACTCGGCGCGCCGGCCACAAGCGCATCCCGAAACGCGGCGGCACCGCTGGTCACCATCGCGATCTTCACGTTCGCAACCTGCAGGTGTTTCCTGATCGCCGCGTTCACCTGCCCGAGCGTGAGCGCTTCGACCTTCGAACGGAACAGGTCGATGTACTCGCTCTCGATGCCGTAGAAGCGGCCGTCCATTGCATACCCGAGCTGCTCACCGGTGGTCTCCGCAAAATGCAGCGCGTACTTGACGAGAAACTTTTTCGTCGCATCGAACTGCTCCTGCGTCATGCCGCTCTCAACCACCTTCGTCAGCTCGCGCATGGCCGCGCGCAGGGCGAAGTGCCGCTGCGCATGGGGCACGGGACGAATCCACACCTCGAAGAGCTGCTGCCGGCGCACGTTGCCGGTCGGCGGCATCTGACGGCGTCCCCCGTTCGGAAAGATCTCGATGTACGAGTAGTCGCCGTAATTCATCCCGCGCGCCTCGCGGATCACCTGGTACAGATGACTCGACGAATTGCGGTGCTCGCCGAACCATGAGTTGAACAGCGCGAGCGCAAAGAAGTCGTCGCTGCCGCGCAGCACCGGTATCGGAAATCCGAAGCTGATCGCCGTCGCGTCGCATTCCTTTTCGACGAGCAGAACTTCATGTCCATTGATCGGCGCAACCACCGGGGGTGCCGGCTGCTGCGGCTTCCCCTCGGGCAGGGCGGCGAGATCCTTCTGAAGCCGCTCGACGAGCGCGTCGTCGTATCCTCCTCCCACACCAATCACCACATTCTCGCGCGTGTACCATTTCGCGTGGAAGGCACGCACGTCGTCGAGCGTGATCGCGTCGAGCGAGGCGAGCGTGCCCGCGTTCAGATGTCCGTAGGGCGTGCCCGCGTAGACGAAGTCGTAGAAGGCGGCCTTGCCGAGCTCCTCGTCATTCGCATAACGCAGCTGCCTGTCGATGCTGTTGCGGATGTCGCTCTTCACGCGCGCGAAATCCTCTTCGGTGAAGGCGGGCCGCACGATCGCGTCGACGAGCAGCGGGTAGTAGGCGTCGAGGTTGTCGCGGTGCACACGTCCCGTGATCGTGGTCGCCTCCTTGTCGACGCTGGCGTCGTAGCCGGCCGCGAGCGGGTAGAGTTTCTCGAGAATCTGCTCGTAGCTGTTGGTTTTCGTGGCGCCCTCGCCCACGAGCGCGCCAACGAGGTTGGCGAGACCCTCCCTGCCGGCGGGATCGTTCTGTGCGCCGGTCATGACCATGATGCTGATGGAAATGGTGGGATCTCCGTCCACGGGATGGAGGACGGTTGTGTCGGATGGTGCGGTACGGCCGCATCCTGCGATCATGAGTGCTCCAACGAGACACACGGCGGAAGCCATGGTTGCATGTTTCATCTTATTTGCCTCCCTTCAGGGTGACGACCGTGCGGGCGGCCGGAACGAGAAACACCTTCGCAGCCTCCTGCACGTCCTGCGGCGTGATGCTGTCGTACATCGTGTAGAGCGCATCCACCGACGCAATGCCGCCGGTGATGGCCACGAAGCGCGCGAGTGCGCCGGCCACCTTGTCGGGCGTGTCGAGCCGCATGAGGAAGCTGTACCGCAGCCGCTTCTTCAGATCGGCGAGCTTCTTCGCGTCGGGAAGCGTGGTCTGAAACGATGCCGCGGTCGCGAGAATCTCGTCGCGCACCTTCTCGACATCGTCCGCATCCTTCACCATCGTATAGACCGACCAGAGTCCCGGATCACGTGTCATTCCGAAATCTCCCTCGAGAAAGCTCACACGCTGCTGCTTGAGCACGAGCTTCTTGTTGAGATCGCTGTTCGAACCGAAGGCCAGTTCGCCGAGCAGCATCGCCGCGACCATGCGCTTGTCGGATGGGTCGAAGCGCGCGCCCTTCCACGACACGCAGAGCAGAGGAAGCGTCTTTCCGGCGTACTGCACCGTTGCCGTTCGTTCGGCGGTCTGCGCGGGTTCGATGGGAATCTTCGGCGCCGTGTAGCCCTTCGCCCAGCCACCGTAGTACTTCGTCGCCAGCGTCATCACATGATCCATCTTGATGTCGCCCGCGACGACGAGCACGACGTTTTCGGGCCGATAGTAGCGCTCGAAGAAACTGCGGCTGTAGTCGTACATCGTGGGCATGGCCTTGATGTCGGCCTCGAAGCCCATGGTCGTGGGGTTGTAGGTGTGCGTGGTGAAGGCGGTGTTCTGGAGGGTTTCGAAGAGCTGCTCCCACGGACTCGTTCTATTCTTGCGGTACTCGCCGTAGACCGCACCCGCCTCGGTCTGGAAGGCCGGTTTTTCGTACCAGAGGTGCTGGAAGCGGTCGGCCTCGAGCTTCATGACGGTTTCGAGATCGTCGGAGGTGAAGCTGAGGTGGTATGCGGTGTAGTCGTCTGTTGTGTACGCGTTCGCGTCGGCACCCATCGAGGTGATGAGCTTGTCGTAGGCATCGGCGGGATAGTTCTTCGTGCCGCGGAACATCATGTGTTCGAAGAAGTGCGCGAAGCCCGTATGGCCCGGTTCCCATTCATCGCGGCTGCCTGTGCGGACGACGCTGTAGTAGGAGACGAGTCCCTTCGACGGCATGGGAATCATGATGACCGTGAGCCCGTTGCCGAGCGTCTCGGTTTTCGTGGGATAGGGGAAGACCTTGCCCGATGGGGGATCAGCCATGGCGAGGGATCCTGACAGCGTCGCGGCGAGCGCGAGCGCGAGTAGTGGTCGTGTCACTGCACAACTCCTGCTGGTGTACGGAATGCTGCGAAGTCATTGGCGCAACCTACGCATTTTTTCGACGGGAGGACGGACGCCCTCGTCCGTCCTTGACGAATGTTCAGTGGGTGCTGGGTGGACGGGGACGTCCACCGACCTGTCTGGTGGACGAAGACGTCCACCGACCTTTCTGGTGGACGAAGACGTCCACCGACCGTTCAGAGCTGGAGGTGGCCGTGGGTGATGCGGTCGGCGAAGTGGTCGCGGGTGAAGAGGCTACCGGTGGCGAGTCCGTGGGCGCGCGTGCAGACCTGCGCGAGCGAGGCGGCAAGATGCGCCACCGCCCTGCGGCCGATAGCACCATCGATGAGCGACGTGAACACGACGTCCCTGCCCGCCGCCACGGCTGCGCGTGCGAAGTGTCCGCACGCGGCGAGCGAACCGAGCGCCATGGGCTTGAGGATGTACACGGCCGCGACATCCCGCACGAGCAATGCGTGCGCCGTCGCGAGATCCGTCACCGCTTCATCGGCCGCGATCGGAATCCCCCCGCTCCGGTGCAGTCGTTCGAGCGCGTCGACATCCGTGGCGACAACCGGCTGTTCGATGTACTCGATGTCGTACGGCGCGAACCGCGCACAGATCTCCCGCGCCTGCGCCTCGCTCCACGCCCCGTTTGCATCGAGACGGATCTGCAGGTCCCTACCCAGCATCTCGCGCAGCGTGCGCACGCGCGCGACATCGTCATCTGCGGCGAGTGCGCCGACCTTCATCTTCACGCACGTGAACCCGGCGGCGCGCACGGCTTCCGCAGTGGTGGCGAGGTCGCCGCCCGCAAGCACGGCGTTCACGCGCACGCGGTCTGGCACGGAGCCTTCTCCCACCTCCCAGGCGAGCACGGCCGCGATCGACATCCCGCGCAGAGACGCATCCAGATCGCGCAGCGCGCACTCGACCGCAAAGCGCGCGGTGGGGGTGTTGGCGAGGGCGCGGTCGAGTGCTGGAAACGCGCCGCGTGCGGTGAGGCACCGGGCGATGTCGTGCGCGTGGCGCATCGCGCCTTCGATCACGCAGCAGGCTGCGGCGAGGGCCGCGCGTGCGTCATCGTACGACTCGGTGCCGAACTCCTCGAGGGGCGTGGCCTCGCCGCGTCCCACATGCCCGGTGCCGGTGTCGGTGACCGTGAGCACGAGCGAGCGCCGCGCGGTGAGCGTGAAGCGGCTCGTGGCAAAGGGATGCGCGAGCGGCAGCACATGATCCGATATTTCCGTTCGAAGCGACATTTCGCAGCGATTATCCTTGCAAATCATGCATCATGATGTCAGATCTGCAAGAATGTAGCATGCTCAGAGCAGGTGGCCGAGGGAGTAGAGGATGGCGAAGAGGGCGAGGAGGCGGCCGGTGCCGCCGAGGGCCGCGTTGAGGCGGGGTCCGTCGGTCACGGTGTAGATCGTGCGCACGAGCGGCACTGCGATCGGAAGCGACCCGAGCGCGAGCAGCAGGGGCAGGCGCGCGATGCCGCCCGCGAGCACCTGCGCGACGGGAACGAGGGAGGCGACGGCGAGCAGGGCCACATACTCGATGCGCGTGGCGGCGCGGCCCATCCGCACGGCGAGCGTGCGCTTGGCGGCGCCGCGGTCGGTGTCGATGTCGCGGTAGTTGTTCACGACGAGAATCGCCGTGCTGATCGCGCCCATGGGCAGCGCGGCCACGAGCGCGTCGGTGCTCCACGCGAGCGTCTGCACGTAGTGCGTGCCGGTCACCGCCGCGATGCCGAAGAAGACGAAGACGAAGATGTCGCCGAGTCCGTTGTACGCGAGGGGAAAGGGTCCCGCCGTGTAAATCACTGCACAGAAGATCGAGGCGACGCCGATCGCGAGAATCGGCCAGCCTCCGATCCACACCAGATACAGTCCGAGCACGAAGGTGAGCGCGAGCACACCGATCATCGCGTTGCGCACGGTGCGCGGCGCGATGATGCCTGCGGCGACGACGCGCACGGGTCCCACACGTTCGTGCGTATCGGCCCCCTTCACGAAGTCGAAGTAGTCGTTGGCGAAGTTCGTGGCGATCTGGATCAGCAGCGCGCAGACGAGCGCGACGGCCGCGGGCAATGGTGCGAAGAGCCCCTCCCCCGCCGCGACGGCCGATCCCACCAGCACGGGCGCGACGGCCGCGGGCAACGTCTTGGGACGCGCGGCGAGCATCCATGCCTGCACGCGCGTGATGCCTGCGGGTGCGGACGGGGGCACTACCACGGCAGCCAGGGGAAGCGTCGGAAGTTCGGCTTCCTCTTCTCGACGTAGGACTTCTTCCCCTCCTGCGCCTCTTCGGTCATGTAGTAGAGCAGCGTGGCGTTGCCGGCGAGCTCCTGGATGCCGGCCTGGCCGTCGAGTTCGGCGTTGAAGGCGGACTTGAGCAGGCGGATCGAGAGCGGGGACTTCTCGAGAATCTCGCGCGCCCAGCGCACGCCCTCGTTCTCGAGTTCGGCGACGGGCACGATCGTGTTGACGAGTCCCATGTCGAAGGCCTCCTGCGCGCCGTACTGCCGGCAGAGGTACCAGATTTCGCGGGCACGCTTCTGGCCGACCATGCGCGCCAGATACGAGGCGCCGAAGCCGCCGTCAAAACTTCCGACTTTCGGACCTGTTTGTCCGAATACCGCATTGTCGGCGGCGATCGTCAGGTCGCAGACCACGTGCAGCACATGTCCCCCTCCGATCGCGTACCCGGCCACGAGCGCGATCACGGGCTTGGTCATCGAGCGGATGAGCCGCTGCAGTTCGAGCACGTGCAAGCGCGGCACGCCGCCCTCCTCCTTCACGTAACCCGCATCGCCGCGGATACGCTGGTCGCCGCCGGAGCAGAAGGCGTACTTGCCGTCGGCAGAGGGACCCTCGCCCGTGAGCAGCACGACGCCGACCTCGGTGTCGCGGGCGGCGATCGTGAACGCGTCGAGCAGTTCGTCAAGCGTCTCGGGTCGGAACGCGTTGCGCACCTCCGGCCGGTTGAACGCGATGCGCATGATGCCCTCGTCGCTCTTGCGGAAGGTGATGTCGTTGTACTCCTTGACGGGATACCAGATGACGGGATTCATGATGATGCCGTTCCTGTTGGGTGCGTGTCGTGAATGTTGTCAGTCGTGCCGCTGCCAGAAGTCTGTGTACAGGGTGGCGAGGGCGGCTGGCTTCTCGGCGGGCACGTCGTGCGAGGCGTCGGCCACGAGCTCGATCCGCGCACCGGCAATCGCCTCGTGCATGCGCCGCATCGTGGCCACGTATGCGGCGTCGCGTGCACCGGCCACGAGCAGCACCGGCATCGCCAGCGCACCGAGCGCCTGCCACTGCGAGGGCTGCATGCCTTGCCCCATGCCACGCAGGGAGGCCGCATAGCCTGCGACGCTTCCGCAGAGGCGGTCGGCGCGCGCAGCGCGCAGCACCGCGGGGTCGAGCCGTGTTGCGGCATCGAGCAGGGGAATCCGCATCCAGTCGTCGACGAAGCGCTCCAGTCCGATCTCGAGCGCACGCGCTGCCAGCTGCTCGTCGAGCGCGCGGCGCTCCTCGCGCTTCGCCTCGTCGTCGATGCCGGGCGAGGCACTGACAAGGGCGAGGGATGCGAGGAGGTCGGGACGGAGCGTCGCAACGCGCAGCGCCACACGTCCGCCCATCGAGTAACCCGCGAGATGCACGGGGGAATCCCCCTGTCGCTCGATCAGTTCGATCACGGCCGCGGCCGCGGCATCGAGCGTCCAGAGTTCGGGATAACAGCCTGCGTCGGGTGTGGGACCCGCGCCATGCCCCGTCAGATCGGTCACGAGCACGCCCCGATCGAGCCGCGCGGCCACGTCGCGCCACATCGCGCCCGTGCGTGTGAAGCCGTGCAGAAGCAACGCATCGCGTGCATCCGTGCGCGTGGTGCGCAACCGCTGCGGCGTGAGCTGCAGCATGCCGGGCGCGGGCGTGGGAACCGTCGTCGCCAGCGGTGTCAGCTCGGCCTGCACGAAGAGCGCGTCGAACAACTCCGTGCGCCGGTCGCGGCTTCGTGCGCGGTCGGTCGGCACCTCGATGATGCAGACACCGCCGCGCGCGCGCCAGTCGCGCAGCGCGGTGGTGAGTGCGGCAGCGGACTCGGCGCGCACGTGCTCGTGTCCGTAGGCCGCGGCGAGGGCGGCGAGGTCGCGTCCGTGCGGAGTGACGAAGTGCCGCGTGTAGGCGGGGTCGAACTCGCGCACCGGCAGCATGTCGAAGATTTCGCCGCCGTCGTTGTTGAGCACGACCACGGCGCAGTCGATACTGCGCTCGCGCACGAGTAGCGACGACGCATCGTGCAGCAGCGCCACGTCGCCGGTCACGAGCACCGTGCGTCCCCCGCGCCCTCGCGCGATGCCGAAGGCCGTAGCCGTCACGCCGTCGATGCCGTTCACGCCGCGATTGGCGAACACGTCCACGTCACAGGCGAGCCGGGGAACGAAGGTTTCGAGATCCCGCACCGGCATGCTGCTCGACACAACGAGCGCATCGCCATCGGCGAGCGATGCCGCAAGCACCGCATGCACCGTCGGCTCGAAATCCCACGACGCATCGTCGAGATGCGTGCCAAGCGCACGCGTCACCGCCTGGTCTGCCGCAACGAGCGCGTCGCGCCAGGTGCGGTCGAAGATTGCGAGGGGATGCGCCGCAAAGCGTGCGGTGAGCTCGTCGAGCACCAGCGCCGCATCGGCCTGCACGTACGTGCCGATCACATGCTCGGCGTCAATGCGCACGGGCACGGGATCGATGCGGATCTGCTCGAGTGTGGCGGCGCCGAGCGTGCGCTGCGCCACCGCGGTCGTGGGCGTACCGCCGATGCGCACGACGAGCACGTCGTCGAAGAGCGCGCGGCCGGCGGGATTGCGGAATAAAAGATCCGATGCTCCGATGATACCCGGCGCCGCCTCCCGCACGACGCGGAGGTTCGAGGCGGCTTCCGCGCAGATGGGCACGGCCGTCGCCTGCGCGAAGGCGGCCACAGCGCGACGCAGCGTGGTGTCGGGTGCGGCGGGACCCGCGACCAGCACGATCCGGCGCGCGCGCCGCATCCTGTCTTCGAGCATGTCGAGCGCCGCAGCGTCGGGTGCGAGACGCGGAGCATGCGTGGTGATGAAGCGGCGTCCCTCGGCGCGTCCCCACACATCCTCGTCGGTGACGTAGAGGAATTCGCGCGGCACAGCGGCGTGCGCCGGCGCGTCGGCGACGGGTTCGAGCGGCTTGTCGAAGGGGACGTTCAAGTGCACGGGTCCCGCTTCGACGCCGCGCGCGCGATCGAGCGCATGCGCGACCGTGCTGCGCAGCGCACGGAACACGCGCGCCTGTGCGACCGGCTCCGGAAGGTCTGCGAAGAACCGCACCGCGCGCCCGTAGAGGTGCACCTGATCCATCGCCTGAGGCGCGCCGCTTGCACGCAGCCATGAGGGACGGTCTGCAGTGAGGATGACAAGGGGGATGCCTGACGCGTCGGCTTCACACACCGCCGCGTGGTACTCAGCCGCAGCCGTACCCGACGTGCAGACGAGCGCGACACACCCAGCGGAAGCCTTCGCCAGACCAAGGGCGAAGTACGACGCGCTGCGTTCGTCGATGAAGGAGTGATCGGTGATGTCGGGATGTGCCGCGAGGGCGAGCACGAGGGGCGTCGAGCGCGAGCCGGGAGAGATCACCGCGTGGCGCACGCCGCCACGCGCGAGTTCATCGACGATGACGTGCGCCCAGAGCGCGTTGATGGTTGGGAATTCGGAGGTCATGATTCCCCAAATTACACAAGCCCCGTGAGATTCTGATTACGTGAGAGGTCGGTGGACGAGGACGTCCACCCTCCTTTTACGCCATCGGCGGAAGGTCGTAGGCCTCGCATGCATCTTCGAATCCCGCCCCGCGGTGCGATCCGTCGCAGAAGGGCTTCTTCGAAGACTGACCGCAGCGGCACAGACTCACGCGTGTGCGTCCCCCGAGGCCGAAGGCGTTGCCCTCTGCATCCTGGATCGTGAAATCTCCCTCAACCGAAATGGAACCGTTGGGCTTGATGGTGATGGTGGTGGACATGATCGTTCGTGGCTGGTGAGTGATGGTGAACGATCAAACAACATCAGCAGAGGGATGAGGGTTCCAGAAAGGTCGGTGGACGCCCTCATCCACCCAGCACCCACTGAACATCCGTCAGGAGTGGACGAGGACGTCCACCATAGGCGCTAACTTAGTCTGACCGGGCAGTGTTCAGGGTGGGTGAAAATCACATGTTGCTGCGTGACGCGTTTGCGTGGTGTATTGAAGACATGCCGATGGAGGCGTGCTCCTGCGTGAGAGAGCC
>JAEYUG010000037.1 GCA_023432805.1 Bacteroidota bacterium
CCCGCCCTGCATCGCCACGCCCGCGAAGCCTGCACCCAGCAGCCGCTGCATCGACCCAAGCGTGAACGAAAGCGACGGAATGTCGAAGGGCGTGGGATCGGCCCCGAGAATGGATGCCAGATCCACATCGCGTCCGCGACTGGCATGGTAGAGCACGAACATGTGGTACTGCGAAAAATCCTCTCCCGCGAATGCGGCATCCGCCAGCGTCCACGCCTCGACCACGAGCTGCGCGACCGGCGTCTCGGCCTCGCCCTTGCGCGGCGAATAGTCCCGGATTGCCTTCGAGACCGTCACCGGCGCGGGCAGCACGCGCCCGAGAACAGTCGTGCGTCCGGCGGACGCCTTCGCCACATAATTCTCGAGAAAGCGCAGATGCGCCTCGAAGTACGCGCGATCATGCGGCAGCGGATCGATGATCTCCGCCCCGTAATCCTGCGGATACACCGTTCCAAACCTTCCCGTTCCACTCGTCCGCGCATCCGTGTCCTCCTGGAACTCCACCATCAGCGCCAGCACCCGCACCGTGTCGGGCAACGCGCGCATGCGCAGTCCACGCGCGTCGAGCGTCAGCGACGGCTCTTGCACCGTAGGATGAGAGGATTGCGCCTTCGGCGCGGATGCGGCTGCGCCGCCTGTCGGTGCGAGCGCGTGATCAAACCGCACCCGCACAGGGGAAGCCGTCTGCGCCGAAGCCGACTGCGCCGAAGCCGTCTGCGCCGAAGCCGTCTGCGACAACGGTGCGGACACGAAGGAAACGAGCGCCATGGCGCAGACAACGGCCAGGCGCTCGTATGCGTTGCTCATGCGAACTCCGATGATGGAAACGCGATCAGTGCGTTGTGTCGTCGATCCGTCAGTTGGTCGCGTCGTCGACAGGCATGCTCGTGCCGTCGTCCGGCGGCGTGGTCATGCGGTCCCAGAGAATCGACAGCGTGAAGCGGAGCGTGTCGGCGAGGGGACTCTTCTCACTCGAAATGTCAGTCGAAATGTAGCTGAAGTCGAAGCCATAGATCTCGTAGCGCACACCGGCGCCGAAGGTCAGGAAGCGGCGGTTGCCCTGTTTCGGATCCTCATGGAAAAAGCCGAACCGCAGTGCGAGAAAATCGCTGTACCAGTACTCGAGTCCCGTGCCGATGGTGAAGGTGTTGAGCACGGCCCGCTGGTCCCACGACTTGGTCAGCGCGGTGAAGAACGGATCGGCCTTCTTGTCGGTGCGGCTGATGATGAGCTTGGTGAAGTCCGCAGTCAGCGTCAGGCGGTTGTACTCCTGCTTGACCAGATCCGTGCTCAGACCGAGGCGTAGCGTCGTGGGCAGGGGATCAGACTGGGCTTCGTCGATGTAGGTGATCGACGGACCCATGTTCGACAGGGCCAGGCCGATCGCGAAGCGATCGCTCAGATCCATGCCGCCGCCGAGATCAAACTTGGTCGGACGGTACAGCACGCCGATGTCGCCGGCCACCGCGGTCGCCGTGCCGGAGCCCTGCTCCTGCGCCGTTGCGACCTGCGAGAGGCTGCTGTGGATCAGGCGGAGACTCACGCCGAGCGAGAGATCCTCGTCGATGCGCGTGCCGTAGGCGAGGCTCCATGCCAGCTCGAAGCTCTTGAACTTGCCGAGATACTCGTTGCCCTCGCCGCGACGCTCGAACTCACCGAGGTTGAGAAAGGTCAATGCGGTTCCGACGGTGCCGTCGATTTCGGGGACGTGCAGCTTGTAGTTGACGTACTCGAAGAACAGATCGCTCTGGGCGAACTGCGGCAGCCAGTTCGAATGGCTCAGCGACAGTTCCTGCCCCTTCTGGATGCCGAGACCGGCCGGATTCCAGAACAACGCCGAAACGTCGTCTGCAACAGCCACGCCGCTTTCGCCCATCGCGCTCGCGCGCGAATTCGGACTGATCAGCAGGAAGGGCACGGCGGTGCTTGCAGCGCCCTGCGCGTGAACGGTTTCGCCGAGCGCGGCGAGGCCGAGCAGCAGACACACAAGCGCAACCGGACGGTGGAGTGAGCGTACAACCATGGAAAAACCTCGGTGAATGATTTTGATGTAATTAGGAAATTTAGCGGTCGATGTGTACAAATCCAAGATCAAAGCTCGTGCACTGCGCGGCTTCCACAGGGAAGCCTGCGTGTTGCGCATCGGCAGCAGCGTGGCCGCATGCGCGTCAGGCACGCTTCCCCCGCATTATCTGAGCACACTCAGCTTGCCGATGGCTTCGCTCGTGAAGCGTCCGTCCACCGTGCGGCAGATCACCTTGTAGAAATACACGCCGTTGCCGAGCCTGTCGCCGTCGCCGTCGCGACCATTCCACGGCAGATGCACGAAGCGATCTGCGATGTTGCGTCCGTCGAGGGTCATGATCAGGTGCCCCGAGGTCGTGTAGATCTTCACTTCCACGTCGACTGCGTCGGACTGGTTGTGCTGAAAGGTGAACGAGGTCGCATCACGCATGGGATTCGGATAGGCATGCACGTTGTGCACGGTCAGCTGCGTGCTGCTCGACACGGTGAAATGCGTCTCGGCGGTCGAGGAGTTGTTGTGGATGTCCCAGGCGCGCAGCTTGAGCGTGTGCGCGCCGGGCGCGAGTCCGCGCATCGGGTACCTGACCGTGCCCCGCTGCCAGGAATCCACCTCGCCCGTGTAGTAGTCGTTGAGCACGAGGCTCGGTTCCCTGCCGTCGAGCCACATCTCGATCGCATGCCCGATGCCGAGGCCGGTCGTGTTCACACCGCTCTCATCGGCAAGGTCTGCGATGAGCAGGGCATCTTCGTTGGTGATGTCTCCGGACCTGAATGAACGCGTGTCGAGGTAGAGTTCGATCAGGGGACCCTGCGTATCTGCATCCGCCGTCGTGTCGGTGCCGCCCACGCGGAATGCAGTCGAATATCCAGCCCCGTCGATCGCACTGTTGTCGAAGTACACCGAGAAACGACCGCTTCGATTTTCGTACGAGATGTCCTTCGGGACGATGAAGCTCACGCGGAAGCGGCCGTTGCGCACGCTCGCCTGGCCCCGGTACAACACACCACCCGGCGCGGTGTACTCCCAGTTCTCCCATTCCTCCACCCGCACGCGACGTTCGGCGTCGAAGAGCGTCACAGCCGATACACCAGTGAAATCCTCCCAGAGCGTGCCGTCGGGACGTCGCACGCTGGCAGCGATGGTCACGTTCGAGAGGGCGCGCATCTGCACGGTGTCACCGGTAGCTACCGCGCCATTGACGAGCACTGAATCAATCGTGGCACGGTGACGCGGCAGGGCAAGCCGCAACGCGGGATCACCCATGAGATAGAATTTCTCGTAGCCGGGACTGTTCGTCCAGGTCTGTTTCGACGTCCACAGCGCGTCGCCGATGCGGCGCACGCGTCCGTCGGATTCGCGTCCCCGGTTGATCAGGTTCTCCAGGAAGGTCGCATTGAACTGCGAATTTTCATGGGAAAACACGACACGCGGGGCGGTGAGTCCGCCAATCGCACCGCGGTCGTCGCGCAGCATGAGTTCCTCCATCCCGCTTCGCAGACCTGGACGATCATACAATCCGAATGTACATGTGGCTGCGACGAAGAAGCTGAGCCGGTCGCCGTTGCGCAACTTCGGAATCGTATTCTCGTTGGCGAACACCTGTTCGTGCGCCCAGACACTCTCGCTGCCATGCCCGGTCCAGTTGATCAGCACTGTTCCTTCGTTGATCTGGTCGATGATCGCCTGCGCCGCCTCGGGTTTGCGACGGCCCTGCGCGGTGACGTCGGTGCGATACGAAACGATGTAGATCTTCTTGAGTTCATGTTCCGACGGCATCGAACGCGCGATGCCCTCGCTCTGGCTCGTGTGCTGGTTCTTTTCAAAGTCGTCGCGCGTCGTCCACCCATCGTCGGCCACGAAGGTCAGACGGTTGCGCCAGGAGTCGAAGACGGGGTTGTTTTCGTAGGCGATGATCTTGTCGACCACGGTCGCCGCCTCGCCCGGATTCTGAGCGGGCAGGCGACCCACCGCCAGATCGATGCGTGAATCGTTACCCGCCACCTGCACGTAGTAGTCGTCGGTCACATACGAATCGATCAGATGCGTGGAGTTCTCCGACTCCCAGACCGGCACGTACTGCGGCTCACGAACGCCCGCATCATTGCTCTTGTAATCGTAGTTGCCGTCGCCGAGCAGCGTCACGTAGCGCGGCGGGATCGACCACGTCGCAAACGCGTGCGCGATGAAGTCGCGGATGGCCGTGGGATCCGTCAGTCCCGCGTTGAACGCTCGATAGATCTCCGGCACGGTCACGACCTTTGTCGCGATCGGATCCTGCCCGCGCTCGCGATGGCGCTTCAGCTTCAGGGCTGCATCGGCGAATTCCGCCGGGGTGATGATGATCGCCTCGGCCGCGCCGTCTTCGAGCAGATCGGTGTTCTCCACGCGCGCAGGCGCGCCGGGCGTCCTGTACGCACCGCCTGTCAGCGCCACGAACTCGGCCGGCCGACCCGTCTCGGCTTGCGCCTGGAAGCGCGCAGTCCCGCCGCTGACAGTCACCCCCGTCATCACGCGCACCGAATCGAAACGCGTTACATCATAGACATGGATGTCACTGTTCGAGAACCCGTTGAGCTCATACTCGATCACCCCCGAGGTATCGGGACCATTGAAGCCCAGCACATCCCCCGTTGCGTCGAAGCGCCGTGCATAGTACCACTCCACCCAGTTCACATATCCCCCGCGATTGCGCGTGGGATCCGACGCCGAATAGACCAACGACAGCACCGAGCGTCCCTCTGCCAGCGCGCCGGAACCCGCGAATTCGCGGACACCCGGGGTCCCGGCAATATCGGACCTGTCGGTCGCCAGATTCACCGTCGGCATCGTGATTGTGCCCAGCGTCTGCCCACTCTCGCGCACCGTGAAGAAATTCGACGTGCCATTGTCGGCCTGCGACCAGAGCTCCACACGGTACAGCACAGGCTGCGACGGGACGATCCCCTCCAGCTTCCGCGTGTAGGTGATTCCCGCGTTCTCGAAACCCGGCGTGATCTTGCGGCTCAGCCACATCTTCCCCGATTGAAGGATGTTCGTCACTTCCTCTTCGACAAACTCACGACCCGTGAACCAGGCGGGACGATGCGCCTGCACCTCCGTCAGCGAAGGGAGCACGGCAATGCGCCGGCCCCGTTCCCCTCCGAAGGTCACGAGAAAACTGTTGGAGGATGCGAAGCGATGCTGCATGTGCACGTAGCGCCTCGCCGCGGCATTGTAGCGGAAGCCGCTCAATCCGCGTGCATACAGCACGACCGCATCCCCATCGTCGAACCGTCCGTCATCCTCGCCGGTTACCGAGATCGCGATTTCGTGGAGGGGATCGGGGCGCACGCCCGAAAGCGCCGTCGGCAGCTCGCGTCCCCCGCTGTTGTAGATGCGGATCGTGCGGGGATCCACGCCATCGAGCGCGATTCCTGCGTTCGTGAACCATGACTTCGGCAGCCTGTACATCCCCTCCTCGCTTACCTCGAAACGGAACCAGTCGCCGCTGGCCAGCGACGCACCAGTCGCCTTGCGCATCGGTCCGCCGACCACGCGACCCGCAGCGGCCCGACGCGGCAGCGTCCACTGGCGCGCCATGTCGGAATTCAGGATCTGATACTCCGGTAATGTGGCGCCGACGGGACGAACCCCGAGCCCGGGCTGGCGGACGCCGAACTCCACGCGCACGACGATGCGGCTGTAGACGCGCAGCACGCGCGTCGTTGCATCCCACTGCACCGGCGAAAACCGCAGCGTGCCGAGCAGCATGTCACGCGCGATGCCCATGTTCTCGAGCAACGCCGGGACCGACGGCATCCATCCGCTGCGCCGGTACCCGGCACCGAAGGGGAAGGGTCCGTCGTGCCCGGCTTCCAGCGGCATCGGTGCGACGAGCACACCCGGCGTGTCGCCATAATCGGCCTCGATCACCGTGACCGTATTCCCCACCAGCGAAGGAAACGCCAGGGTCACCACGTGCGCCGGGAGCGCCGGTTCGCCCGGAAGGGACGAAGGATCCCATCCCCCGCCTGCAAGCCGCAGGTCCGTATGCGCGCGTCCGTCGATGGAGACGGTGCGTTGCTCGAGTGCGGGACGGTACTCGACGCGCATGCCCGACGCATCCTGAGCGACGACGCGCAGGTCTTGCGCTGCGAGCGGGTGCACTGTGCCGACGATTCCTGCCGCGACGAGCAGTACCGATATCATGAACATGCCGGAAATCCGATGCATGACAACTCCAGAAGCTGAGTGATGGCTCCTCATGCCTGCCTCCGCATGTAATACCGGAGGTTCATCACGAGGTTGAGCGCGCCGGATGCGATCAGCGCGAGCGCCGCACCCGCCGCGCCGAGCCATGGGATGAGGACGAACATCAATCCGACATTGAGCGAGGAGGTGACGATGGAAAGCGTTCGCAGGATGCGTCCGGCACCGTGCGACGAAAAATACGCATGGAATGGTTCGTTCACCGAAGCCAGCGCAATGCCGCCGGCCACCAGCGGAAGCAGCGCGAGCGCGCCGTCGTACTTCGCGGTGAAAAACACGGGAATCAGCACCATGCAGAGGGCGACGAGTACGATGCCGCCCAATGTCGCCCAGACGATGTTCACGAGGAGCAGTCGACGCGGCATCGCCGACGCGGTCGCCATGTCGCGATAGGCGCTCGCAGTGGTCGCGCGGCCCACCATGCCGAGGGGCTGCGACATGGTCGCTGCAATCGAGTACATGCCGACCGATGCGGCCCCCGCATACCTGGCGATCAGCATCCTGTCGAATCCGTTGGTGAGTCCGTCGAAGACCCGCCCCATGTAGGTGTGGCGACCGAAGGCGCGTACTTCCGCGCGCAGCGCGGTCAGCGAAGTGCGGAGGTGCTCGCGCGAAGGACGCAGCGCGGGCAGGAGGAGCAGGACGCCGACAAGGATGCCGCCAGGATAGGTGAGTCCCGCAGTCAGCGGCGTGAGCATCCCCGCGCGCCACAGTACGAGCAGCGCGGCCAGCATCAGCACGCGTGGCACGACGAGCATCGAGGCCAGCACCTTGATGCGGTTGAGTCCCTGACTCGTCGACAGCGTCATCTCCTGCAGGGGGAATGCCACAGCCAGCGGTGCCGTGACCAGCAGGATGCCCGACGTCTCCGCGTCGATCCACAGCGCAACGAGCGGGAGCGTTGCGTACACGAACAGCACGTACACGCAACCGATGCAGAGCGCTCCGATGAAGCCCGCCGCGACGAGGGAGCTTCCCCCGCCCGTGTCGGGTGTCACCGCCAGCAGCCGCTTGGTTGCGATGGGTATCCCGAAATCGAAGAAGACGGAACTGAAGGTGAAGTACCCCACCAGCACCGCGTAGATGCCGAAGCCCTGCACACCGAGCGCGCGTGCAAGCAGCACCGCGATCACCAGACCGAGTGCCGCTGCGGTGATCTGCGCACCGAGGTGCAGCGCACTCTGCCGCGATGCGCGCGAGGCAAGGGCACTGCGCACCACGTGCGAACGCGTACGATGCGTCGTCATGCGATCACGTTGGCTGATGTCGGGGAGGCATCCCGGCACGGATGGAAGCAACACGGATTACCGCTCTGCTGGTGGAGAATCTGCAAGCTGGTAACGAAGTGTCGATCGCGAGCCGGATGGTTGGGGTGCGGGAATTGTAAGCAGGAAAATAGGAAGGGACGGGCCGCGTGTCAAGCGATTTCTCATGGACGCAGCGGCGCCGCGACAATGCGCGCAACGCTCTCGAGGAAGCCGCGTTCATCGGAACCGAAGCGGGCGTGGATGGGACTGTCGACATCCAGCACTCCGGAAAGGTGGCCGTCATGTACCAATGGGACGACGATTTCCGAACGCGACGCTGCATCGCAGGCGATGTGCCCGGGAAACTGGTCGACATCGTCGACGATCAGGGTGCACCGCTCGCGGGCAGCCGTGCCGCAGACGCCGCTGCCACACGCGATCGAGACGCAGGCGGGACGACCGTGAAAGGGTCCGAGCCACAAATGGTCACCCTCGAGCAGGTAGAAGCCCGCCCAGTTCACATCAGGCATGCCCCAGAAGATGAGCGAGGCGAGGTTGGCCATGAGCGACAGTCGGGTGTTGGGTCCCGCAGCCAGCGCCTCCGCCTGCTGCGCCAGTTCATGAAGGGTCGCGCCGGGTGTCACGGTGATTTCGTTCATCGCTGCCTCGTGTGGTGGCGAATCGATGCGGGAATGCCGCATCCGTTTTCTTCTGCCGAAAAAACTACTAAGTTGACACCATACACACAAAGTTCGAGGATGCCATGACTCACCGCTTTACGCACATCGCGCTGATTCCCGCCGTGCTGTTCCTGCTTGCCGTGCAGAGTCCCACAGTCGCGCAGACCGTGGAAGACGAAGGTGCCGTGTTTCTGTCGCAAACGACCTTCGGCCTCGGACTGCAGGCCGGTCTGCTGACAGGTTCGGGCGTCAGCTTTCGCGTGCACCCGGCCGGGCGCTTCGGCGTGCAGGTCGTGGCCGGAGGGATCACGCTCAGCGAACGCTTCATCACCTCTGTTGGACTGGAAGGGCAGTACGACTTTGACAGCGACGGACGTTCGCGCTTCTATGGTTTCGTCGGATGCGGATATTACAGCAACGGACATGAAGCTCCGAAATTGACCGACAACGGCCTCTACGAAGACGAGGAGCGCCTCGCCTCGCCCTTCCGGCTCGGTCTGGGTGCGGCCTATGAGATCTCACTCTCACGCAAGCTCGTCTTCACACCGAGCCTCGGCTTCACCTGGTTCGTGCGCGACGGGGCATTCTGGCCGATCCCGCAGGCCGCGCTGCATTACTACTTCAACTGACAGACACGCGCGCATCACTGCCGGCAGGTGCATATGCTGGTATCTGGAACAATGCGGCAATGGCAGACGTTGAGTGGGAAATCCGGTCTGTTGTGCGGAACCCCCCGATCGGACTGCATATTTCGTCCGCGACTTGCGGATGATCTTCCGAGATGTTAGATTAACGGGCCATTTGTGAGTGGATGGGGCTGTAGCTCAGCGGAAGAGCATCTGCCTTTTAAGCAGAGGGTCGATGGTTCGAACCCATCCAGCCTCACCAGGTTTGCGGAAGTGGTGAAATGGCAGACACACCATCTTGAGGGGGTGGCGCTCGTTAGGGCATGCGGGTTCAAGTCCCGCCTTCCGCACCAAGATTCACTCGAACACTGTTCGAACACCGATGCCGGATTGATATCCGGCATCATTGTATCAAAGGAGATCAGCATGAGACTCGCCGCTGCGGCCACCCTCATTTTCGTCCTCTCACTTTCGACCGCATTCGCGCAATCGAACAACGAGGCGAAGAAACTCTACAACGAAGGGAACAAGCTTCTCAAGTCAGGCGACTTCGCCGGTGCAATCGCGCAGTATGATGCCGCACTGAAACTTGAAAACCACGAATTTTTCTGGTACCAGAAGGGACTCGCGCTACGGAACACCAAGAAGGAAGCAGACGCGGTCGAGGCATTCAAGAAGTCGGTCGAGACGAATCCCAAGTTCGCGCCCGGCTACAATGCGCTCGCTGGTGGGTACTTCGCGCTGAAGAATTACGACAAGGCCATCGAGAACTATGAGAAGGCCCTTGCAGAGAAGCCGACGCTCGGACAGGCCAAGGTCGGTCTCGGCGCCGCGCAGACCGCCAAGGCCGCAGCGATGGTCAACAGCGGCGACAGCAAAAATGCCATCGCCCTCGCACAGAGTGCCATCGGACATGACCCCAAATCCATGCAGGCGCATATCGTACTCGCTCAGGCCTTCAACAAGGAAAGCAAGTACGGCGAAGCCATCAAGGCCGGCGAGGCAGCACTCAAGGTGTCGAAGGGTCCCGGCAAGGGTGCGGCATGGTTCGAAATCGGACTCGCCTATCGCAACCAGGGCAACATGGGCGAGGCGAAGAAGGCATTCCTCGAGGCGAAGAAGGATCCCCAGTACGCACGCAATGCCGAATACGAAATCAAGCAGATGAAGTAGGATCTGTCGGATTCCGCAAGGTTCTGAAGGAATCTGCACATGACGACGGGCGGCCAGGGCCGCCCGTTTCGTTTGTCACCATGTGGATGCAACGGATGCTTCCGCTCAGAATCGAGCGTCGAGCGTCAGCATGAAATGACGAATGGGAGCAATGTTCCCGACGATTTCCACATAATTGTACTGCAGGAGGTTGTTCACGGCCAGCGTGGCGGTGACAGGAAGCCCCACATACCGCAAGTCCCCGGCGAGTCGTGCGTCAACAACGTAGATGGGCACGCGTGCATCCCCATCGCGAATGATGAGCCGCAACTCGTCGTCGATCGTCTCCACACGGTTCATGGCGCGAACGTCGGTGCCCAGCGCGAGCATGCCGAATTCGATCAGTGCACTGGCCGTGATCAGATGTCGCGGACGATACTTGAGCGTCCGGTTCTGCACGCGATCTCGGGGATCCATGTACGTCCACCCTGCACTCACAGTCAGCAGTTTCTCGAAGAGCTGCGTCATCACGCCGAGTTCCAGTCCCGTGATGCGCGCACGCGTCACGTTGCGGAAAATGACCATGCCGTCGGTGTCGATCACGGGCTCGACCAGATTGCTGTAGTCGGCCAGAAAGATAGCGGCATCGAGCACTGCCGGGATCGGCAGTTCCTGCCGTACGCCGCACTCATAGGAAATACTGCGCTCCGAAAGCAGGGAGGGATTCGGTTTCGTGCGAATGCCCGCACCGCTCGCGGTCGTGAAGCGCTCGGCGATCGACGGCGCCCGGAAGCCCATGCCCGCGGATGCGCGCAGCGTCGTGCCTGGCGTGAGGGTCCATGCCGCGCCGAGTCTGGGACTCACGCGGCCGTCTGCCTGTGCCGAATCGATCCATGTGTAATCGGCTCTCGCACCGGCTGAGATATTGAGTCCGTCGAAGGGCGACCAGTCCCCTTGCGCATACACGGCCGTCGTCGTGCCCGTGCGCCGTCCGAACGTGCGTGCGTCGACAATACCAATGGCGGCATCGACACCGTGCGTGAGCACGAATCGCGGACCCGGCGCCCATGCGCCCTGCAGTCCGAGCAATGCGGTGTGCGTCGTGCTCTGCACACGGTCGTTCGGCCGCATCGAAAAATCCGACGTGTCGCTCTCGAGATCATACGCCGTGCGGAACCATGTTCCACGCGCACTCCATGCGTACACGGCGCTCGGAGTGTCCCTCCAGGCAAGCGTGGTCTGCAGCTTTGTCGAGTGTGTCCGCTCTCCGATATCGGATCCTACAGGCTGCACGAGTGCATCGGCCAGGCTCCGCCAGTAAATCCAGTTGCCGTGCAGATCCGAGGCGTAATTCACGGTCGCAGTCAGGGCCCGTTCGGGAGACAGCTTCCACTCACCCTTGGCGAACCCATTCCAGCGGAACCCGGCGTCACCCTGCCGGTAGCCTTGATTGTTCCGCACCCCTGCTGACGCGAGGTACGACAGTTCCTCCCCTTCCTCGCCGACAAGCATGCCACCCCCCACATGCGCATCGAGGCCGTTGAAGAACCGCGGGCTCGATCCCCACCACTTCCATGATGCGTACTGCGGGTCGTCATAGAAACCCGAATACACGCGCACACCGGCCATCCGCGTAGCCGGGCGCTTCGTGATCACGTTCACTACACCGCCGAGCGCACTCGAACCGTACAACGCCGAGCCCGCCCCCTTCAGTACCTCGATGCGGTCGACCATGTACATCGGCACCACATCGTACTTGATCTCCCCGGCATCACCGGTCAGCAGCGGCACCCCGTCGAGCAGCAGCAGCACGCGCGATCCGAGTGCGCGGCTGTACCCGCTCGATCCGCGGATGTTGATCTGCGACTCGGTCATGTTCACACCGGGCACTTGCCGAAGAGCCTGATCGAGCGTGACGAGCGTACGCCGCTCCACGTCGCGCCCGTCGAACACCGCCATCGACACCGGAACGTCTTCCAGGCTCTGTGCGCGCCGACCGGCAGTCACCACCACCTCACCCGTATGCACGGCCGTTTCGCGCAACACGACATCCGCCAGCGTCATACGATCACCATCGACGTCGACACGCAGCTCGGCTGCCTCAAATCCGATCATCGACACACGCAGGATGCGCACACCGCGCGGCACCTGCCGCAGTTCGAAGGTGCCATCCCGGCGCGTCGCCGTACCAAGCACCGTCCCCTTGACAAGAAGATTCGCACCGACGAGCGCCTCGCCCGCTGCGTCGAGCACGCGTCCTGTGACGATGGTGGAAGACTGTCGGTGTGTGGATGGAGGTGCTTCCGACTGTGCTGCAAGCCGCGCAGGAACGACGGCGAGCATCAGGCAGGTCACGAGGGAAGCCGTCGCGCGCCGCAGGCTGCGTGATGGCTCAGCGGTGTGCACGTGCTGCATGGTCAATGCGGTACAACAGGTCCGCCCTCTCCTGCTCGTTGTGTACGAAATCCGTGTCGTCGACATCGATCGTGATGACGGGACCCAGCGTGTAGCGCGCAATCCACGCGTCATACAGCTGATTCAGACGATCGAGATACGCGGGCTCGATTCCCTTTTCGAACGACCTGCCGCGACGCTGGATCTGGCGCAGGAGCGTCGGTGTGCCCGCGCGCAGATACAGCAGGAGATCGGGAGGATGCAGGAACCCCGTCATCACACCGTACAAGGCCGTGTAGTTCGTGTAGTCGCGGTCATCCATCCGTCCCATGTCGTGGAGGTTGCGGGCAAAGATCTCCGCGTCCTCGTAGATGGAGCGGTCCTGCACCACATCGATGCCCGAGGTGGTGATCTGCTGATGCGTGGCAAAGCGTTGCGAAAGGAAGTACACCTGCAGGTGAAACGACCACCGCGTCATGTCGCCGTAGAAGTCTTCGAGATAGGGATTGTCATCGACCGACTCGAAGTAGGGTTGCCAACCGAAGGTTTCGTGCAGGATGGATGTGAGCGAGGACTTCCCCGCACCGATATTGCCTGCGATCGCGACAAACATACGAGCATCGCCTCCGTTATTCTTTTTCCCAGCGGATCTCATCGATCCCGTCGGCGGCGTTGGCCGCCCGGGCGAGAACGAACAGAAAATCCGACAGGCGGTTGAGGTAGCGCAGGTCTGCAGCGCGTATGGTGTCGATCGTGGCCAGATGCACGGTGATGCGCTCGGCGCGACGGCAGACGGTGCGTGCAAGATGCAGGCGCGCAGCGGTCTCGGATCCCCCGGGCAGAATGAAGAAGGTGATCGGCGCCAGTGTCGCCTCGAGTTCGTCGATGGCGGTTTCGAGCCACGCGACATGCGTGTCGTCGATGCGCGGCACCTGCACCTTCGTCTCGTCGGAGGGTGTGGCCAGATCGGAACCCAGAGTGAAGAGCATGTTCTGCACGGTTGCGATCATCGTGGTGATGCGCGCATTGCGGCTTGTCGCACGCGCCACGCCGAGCACGGAATTGAGTTCGTCGACACTGCCATAGGCTTCGATGCGCACCGCGTCCTTGCGCAGGCGCGTGCCGCCGAAGAGTGCGGTCGTGCCGTCGTCTCCGGTGCGTGTGTAGATCTTCATGGTCACGGTCGGCTTCCTCGGGCAGGTGCGGTGTGCGATGTCGAAGCAGCGGGCAGGCGGCGCAGTGCATCCTCCACATCTCGAGGCGACGCGAGTCCCGACCATGCCTGCATTACAACGCCGTCCTGCAGAATGAACGAGCGGGGCAGGGTACGGTAGAGAGCCTTGGCAAAGCGAGGTTCGAGCGCACCGGCGGGGACGCCGAGTCCGTACTGAAACGTCAGTTCGGTCAGGTGCTCTGCCCCATCGACAATGAGTGCGACAGCGCTCTGCACGCCGTCGGTGGCCGCGACGGTATTCATGATGGCCACGTCGGCTTCGATGGTCGGGCTTGTGGTGCTGAAGAGAAAGACGACGTGCGTGCCGCGTGTCAGATCCTTGTAGAGACTCTCGACGGGCCAGCTGTCGAAGTGCGCTCCGGGGACGAGTGCCGTGGTCAGATCATCGACGGGAAGCTTCGCGCTGAACGCGGTGACGAACACGGCTGCCAGTCCGAAGGTCGAGAGTACTGCGAGTTTCGGTGTGGTGGTGCGGATGTGCACGCCTCGAATGAACCAGAGGGCTGCGCCGAGTGCGGCAATCATCAGGGCATCTTCGATGATGACCTGTTCGGGTGTGCGGTGCACAAGCGAACCGAAGCAGCCGCAGCTGCCGCTCATGCCCGCGACGATGCCGTACCAGGTGATGCCGATGAAGAACACGAGCATCGCGATCAGAAGCCATGATGCCGTGCGCGTCCACAGATTCACGAGCAGCGCCGTGGCAAGAAGAATCTCGACGATGATGAAGCTCCATGCAGCGATCATTGCCAGGTCCGGCATGAACTGGTACTGGCGGATCTGATCGGCGAATCCCTCGGGATGCAGCGCCTTGAGACCGGCAGCGGCGAGGAAGACAAGTGCGACGATGATCTGGAGCACGCGTGCGGTGACATGCATCGCACGCGAGGTGGTCTGCGACATCAGCGCGCCTTCAGATTGCTGACGAGGACGCGCTCGATCGGTGAGGGTGGATCCCCGATGATACGCGCAACTTCCCGTCCCTCCTGGAAGACGATGATGGCGGGATAGTCATGGCCGTACTTCTCCAGTTCGGCATGTGGTTCGTTCCCTCCCATCGCGATACCGATGTAGCGCGCGGAAAACTGTGGGTTGGCTGCATCCTTGAGAATCCGAAGGAAGCGCGGCAGCACGAGCCGGCAGGTCGGGCACCAGGTGGCGAACATCACCACGAACTCCGTCTTCTGCTTGTAGGACTTCAGGGTCTGGATATCCTTTTTCTTCGGCGAATAGGCGTCGCGCAACATCGCGTAGACGGGACTGTGTGCGAGGATGATGGATGCGTTGACTTCACCGACGAGCGACTCCTTGACGCGGATGGTCACGGTCATGCCCTTGTAGCTGAAGCTCGTGATTCCGGATTTGACCGCATAGGTTGCCACCTTGCGCCCCGCAGGCATCGAGGCGGTTTCGAAGCTGAACTCGGACGTCGCCTTGAGTTGCTTCGCCTCGATTTCCTGCACCGATTTCGCCGCGAGATCCAGGAGCAGTGGCGCGCTGAAACGCTTCGATGTGATCAGCAGATGCGGAGAGGATGTGCCGGGTTGATACGCAATGGTGCTGATGTCTGGCTTGCCATTGATTTCAACACTGTATTGCGGAGCCTCCTCCCAGGCAACCGAC